>NZ_JBVAYV010000061.1:0-13317 GCF_055412805.1 Pseudarthrobacter kochi | reverse complement strand
TGGAAGCCAGCTGACCTCGGGTGTTGCATCGACCCCTAGAATCCGCCAAAGACGGGCATTCTCGGTTTAAACCGCCGTCGGCGCCCCGACCATCATCGGTGGATCAAGGCTCAGTGCCTCTCAATAAAAGCCAGCCAGATCATTCCGCGGCTCGAACACCGAAGCGTCTCCACCTATACGTCCAACCCCCTGCCGTCCGAAGTCCCGTGAATTCGAGCAGGGACGAGCTAACAGTGTCACTCACCGAAGCAGGTCCTTTGCCAACAGAAAGCGCATTCGCCGGCTGGACAGACCTTAGACGCGGTGACCGGGTGTGAAAGTCTCCGAGTCAACGAGTGTCTCCTGTGAGGAGACAGTCGAGGCCCTGACCCGGGATTTCGGCCGGGCGTTCACCGGTCGGCCCGGGCAACCGCCGGCCGACCGTACTCGCCGTTGGCGGGGGACTTGCTGCGCTGGGCGGGGCCGTGGTGTTGCGGCAGACAACCGCCTGGATGCTCGCGCGCACACAATTCGCTTCCCGCTTACATCGCATCCCCAACCGCCTGGACGGGCGTCCCGACACAGGTCCACACCGCGCTCCTGCTCTTCGGGGTGGCCGCGCTCCTGGCCACTGGGTGATCGGAGTCCGTATCGACCGGGTGTTGAGATCGTTGTTGCTAGGCAGCCACACAGTGACCGCCGCTGGCGGCGTCAGGCTGGGGTCGCCACCGGCTTCGCGTCAGTCTCCTGGGCCGCAGCCGCCGCGGTGCGAGGTTTGGAGTTTGGCCGCGCTGCCGCTGATTGTATTGGCGGATGCCGCCGGCCCTGGTGCCGACGTGGCTCGGGCCGTGATGACCACCACGTGGAACCTCGCGATCTTCGCGGGGGCGCCGCTGATAGTCGCAGCACTCCTGCCGGCGGCCATCGCGCGGCGTCGCGCGTTCGTGGCCCGTGCACGCCAACATCGCTTGCCGCACTGATCCCCTCGCGCGGGGGCGCCGGCTGGCTCAGATGTCCCCGATGATCGTGTTCATTGTGGGCGTCGCGAGCTCACGTGTCCTTCTAGCACGCCCCGTCAGCTCGTGGAGCACGGCGGCCGCCACTCGATGGGCCCAGCGCAGGGGGGACGCCCACCACGTGGGATCAGGCGAGGGCCGGCGTGTCCCAGAGATTCAGCACGGTGCCGATGTTCTTCTCCTCGGCGACGCGGTAAAGATCTGTCGCCCACGCAACATCCTCTACGGGCATCCCTCCCACGGAGTAGAGGATGATTTCATCGTCGTCGCGGCGGCCAGGGAGCTTTCCGGTGGCCACGTCGGCGATTTCCTCGATCTTTGATGAGGGAATGCTTCCGTTCTTGAGCAGCCCAAACCAGTGCGATCCTGGGATGCCCAGGATTTGGTAGGCAGTGGGGCCATATTCCTCGAGCCACGCCTGATAAAGGCCCTGGGCATCGATCACGAGGCGCGCGTCGCCCTGCAGGAAGTCGTCATCGAAACGTGCAGCGGCCGGAAGCAGCAGCAGGGCGCCGGGCTTGATGGCCGATTTTGGAAAGTACGGGAACGCATCGCTTCCGGCCGCGTCGGTGGAGGTGGTCGCCATGACGATGTCAGCATCAGCTATCGCCTCCTCGATCGTCTCGGCCGAGGCAACGCTGCTGAGTTGCGGGAATTTGGTCTTGGCCCAGTCGACGAACGCCTGCGTGCTACCGGCGCTTCGGCCCTTCACCAGCAATGTGTCAATCGAGGGGCGCAGCGCCAACGTCGTCTCGAGGACTGATCGTGCGATGACGCCCGGGCCGACCACGGCCGCGACTTTAGCGTCTGCCTTCGCGAGGTGCTTGACCCCCACACCAGGTACGGCCCCAGTTCGGTAGGCACTGAGAAGGTTCGCGCTCATGATTGCAAGCGGCGCGCCGGTCTCTCGGTCGTTCAGCACAAATACGTGAATCGATCGAGGCAGCCCTTTCTGTCGGTTTTCCGTGTTTGATCCGTACCATTTGACGCCCGAGGTGCCGAAGCGACCGCCCAGATAAGCGGGCATTGCCATGAAACGGCGATCCGGCCCGTCCTTCGGCATGCCGTCGAATTCGGGGCGCTCGGGAAACGTGATCATTGCACCGTGGGAGTTGCCGTTATCCCCGGCCATCCGGTAGTCACCCTGGCGTAGCAGAATGAGGGCCTCCTCCATGACATCGGTGCAGCGAACGACGTCACCGACGCCAGCCTCGACCATGTCAGGTTCGCTGAGGTAACGGAAGTTGATTTCTGTGGACATGTGGATTTCCTTTGTGGTTTCTTGATGTTCAACAATGACTACTAAGAGTAAATGTCTCAGGAGTTTCCGGCCTGTCAAGGTTGGGTTTCCGACTGGTAAATTCCCCCCGGTCGTACTTCGACGTTCCCGATGCTCATGGCCCTAAGTGCGCAGCGCAATGGAGCGGCGCTCTCGACTCCGGCGGATGCGACGTACATGTTGTCGCGGATGTAATCGGGGCCGCGGGGGTGCCTATCGAACACTCCTGCGGCTACGAGCCGTAGGGCATGGGGCGCGGTTTCGAATCCCCACCGCCAGCCCCCGCCGGCGAGCTCCGCGTAAACCCTCCAGGGGTGGAAGGGGAGCCGGTGAGAAGGTCGGGTGAATGTAGAGCGGCACTTTCGGAATAGAGAGCTCTGTCCACAGCACGTCAAAACGTGGGTCGTCCAGGTAGGCGCCGGCTGTGTCCGTTGACCAGAACACCCTTGAATCCCAGTCAGGTCCAGGATGACCCGCTTCAGCTCGTTGACCGCTTCTTGCGGATCATGAGTAAGCAGGGCACCAAAAGCTGCGAACCGGGGATGCTCACGGAACACCTGGGGCGATCACGTCATTGAGTATCCCCGCCGCTGACACTCAGAGACCGGAAAGGGCTATATATAGGGGCCTGTCGGTGTTTGTCATGCGTGAGTGCTATGCGGACGGGCAGACGGCCCAGGGTGTTGTCCGACGCTGTCTTATGGGATCACAGAGATCGTCGCCACCAGCGCGTCCTTGAACTGAACCTCTGCCCTTCCTGGGCCGCAGATTAGAAAGTCGAGGGGCTGAAGACATTCTCCGTCATCTGTCCATGCGGCTCCGTCGAGGAGCGCCAGGGCGACCGTATTCACGTGGGGGATCTGAGGTCCGTCCAGGTGCCCCACGGCGACATGGCCTGTGCAGAAATCGCGCCGAGTGATGAGGTTGATGACCGAAGTTGGTCCAGAGGCCGACTTGGCTGAGACATCCGCTTCCCCTGGGAACGTTTCGGTCCTGCCATAAGTGGCGGTGCGTTCTTCACCGTTGATGTTTATCTGGAGGGATCCGGGTGAGGCGATTAAGAAGTGCCTGTCCGCGCCGGGAAAAGTGGAGAAGGGGCTGTCCTGGTCGATGTCGGCCACGCTGATCCTCCATCGGAAGTCGTCCGGGCAGGCACCGCCCGGGAAAACCGCGACTTCCCGGGCGGTGCCTGCCCCGTTCTTCCAGGGGCTACGGGGCAGGCAGCCGGTGCGGACGACAGGGCGCGGGGTCATCAGACGCTGACCACTGTCTTCTGACGCTTTAGGCACGGTGCGGGGAGCCCAATGCCACGGGTTCTTCGTCGCTGAGGTACGCGGCTTCAGAGTGTGCGGCGATGTCGATGCCACGAAGTTCATCGGCTTCGTGCACGCGCAGGCCCATGGTGATGTTGAGGACCTTGGCGATAACCCATGTCACAACGAAGGAATAGGCGAGGACAGCCAGGGTTGCGACCGTCTGGATGCCCAGGAGTTCAAAACCGCCACCGTAGAACAGCCCGTTGACCTTATTGGGGGCAGCCTCCGTGGCGAAGAAGCCGATCAGTAGCGTTCCCAGGATGCCGCCGACCAGGTGGACGCCGACGACGTCTAGTGAATCGTCGAAGCCGAGTCGGAACTTCAGTTCGATGGCCAGGGAACAGACGGCGCCGGCGATTACGCCGATGGCGAGAGCGCCGAGGGGGCTGACGGCGCCGCAGGCGGGAGTGATCGCGACGAGGGCTGAGATCAGGCCGGAGGCGGCGCCCATGCTGCTGGCGCTGCCCAGTCTGATGCGTTCCACCAAGGCCCAGGCCAGGAGACCGGCACAGGCGGCGACCGCGGTGTTCAGGAACACCACAGATGCGGACTGCCCGGCAGTGAGGGCCGATCCGGCATTGAATCCAAACCAGCCGGCCCACAGGAGACCTGCCCCGACCAGTACCAGCGGGCGGCTGTGGGGTTTGGTGTGTTCGCTCTTGGGCCAGCCGGCGCTGCGTCCGAGGACCAGGGCAAGGGCGAGGGCTGCGACGCCGGCGTTCATGTGGACGGCCGTGCCGCCGGCGAAGTCGATGGCCTTGAGGCTGTTGACGATCCAGCCGCCGGTCACGGAGCCGTCTGCGGAGCTGAAAGCAAATACCCAGTGTGCGACGGGAAAGTAGACCAGGGTGGCCCAGAGGGCCGCGAACGTCATCCAGGCGCCGAATTTCATGCGCCCGGCGGCGGCTCCGGCAATGATTGCCGTCGTGATGCCGGCGAAGAACAGCTGGAAGGCGGCGAACAAGGGTGCAGGTATCGGCGCGTTGGGGTCCTCGGCCAGCAATTGCTCCATCCCGAAGTACTCGGTGACGTCACCGAGGAGTCCGGCACCGCCGATGGAATTGCCGAAGACCATGGAATAGCCGAACACGGCCCAGAGGACGGCGACGATGCTCATTCCGCCAAAGCACATCATCATCATGTTCAGGATTCTGCGGGAACCGACCATGCCGCCGTAGAACAGGGCAAGGCCGGGGATCATGATGCACAGCAGAGCACTCGAGGCGAGGATCCAGGCGACGTCTCCAGAATTCATGGGACTCCAATCAAAGGGGTTGGCTGTCTGCCGGCCATTGCGGCCGGGTAATACGTTTCGGTTCTTCACCGCGCGTCCACGAGGTGGTGAACAGGGGAATCCACTGCGGGGAAGGGCTAAATCCCGGGTCAACGGTCTTGGCATCCGCCGGAAAGGACGGCCATCGATATAGCCATGGGATGAAACCATGATTCACCACAGTGAACGCCCGCGGGTTTCGCGCGGGTAAATTTCCTGTTGCGTTCGCCGCCTCGCCCCGACATGCGGATTTAACACTTGAGCAGCACGCCTGTAACATCTTTTTGAATACTGTGGTTCAACAAGGTTTCATAACAGGTAACACCGATTTGAACAGGACAGTTTCGATGACAAGTGTCGCAACCCCTGCATTACCCAGCGCGATTTCGGCGCCGGCGGACGCCGGCCACATCTCCCTGGCGGACATTGCCAAGGCCCATGACGTCCGTTTCATTCTTGCCACGTTCGTGGACATGACGGGCAAGCCCTGCGCGAAGCTGGTGCCGGTTGAGGCCGCGGACGAGCTTGAGCGCGGTGCCATGGGGTTTGCAGGCTACGCGGCGGGCCTGATCGGCCAGAAGCCGCAGGACTCGGACCTGATCGCCGTGCCCGATCTCGCGTCGTTCACGCCGGTTCCCTTCATCAAGGAGGGTTTGGCCATCGTTCACTGTGACCCGCACGTGGACGGCAAGCCTTGGCCCTACGCCCCCCGGGTCATCCTGAAAAACACCCTCGCCCGCCTCGCCGGCCAGGGTATGCAGGCGAAGATCGGCGCCGAAGTGGAGTACTTCCTGGTCAACAAGAACCCCGACGGCTCGCTGAGCACGGCCGACGCCCGCGACGACTCGCCCCGCCCCTGCTACGACGCCCGCGGCGTCACGCGCATGTACGAGCACCTCACCTCCATCTCCGAGGCGATGAACGGCCTGGGCTGGGGCAACTACGCCAACGACCACGAGGACGCAGCCGGCCAGTTCGAGCAGAATTTTAACTATGCCGATGCGCTCACCACGGCGGACCGTGTGGTCACCCTGCGCTACATCCTGAACGTTTTGGCCGAACAGCGCGGAATGACCGCCACGTTTATGCCCAAGCCCTTCTCTGACCGCACCGGTACGGGTCTGCATTTCCACCTGTCGCTGTGGTCCGATGCGCAAGCGCTGTTCCCGGGAGACGACGGCGGCCGCGGCCTCGGGCTCTCCGATCTCGCGTACTCCTTCATTGCCGGGATCCTCGACCATGCCCCCGCGCTTCAGGCCTTCCTGGCTCCGACCGTGAATTCCTACAAGCGCTCCGGTGCCACCACCAGCTCCTCGGGCGCTACCTGGTCACCCCGTAAGGCGTCCTTCGGCGGCAACGACCGCACCCACATGATCCGGGTTCCGGATAATAAGCGGATCGAGCTTCGTTCCGGCGACGGCTCCGCCAACCCGTACCTTGCCATCGCCACCGCAATCTCAGCCGGCCTGGACGGCGTGGACAAGGCCGCAGACCCCGGGATGCCTTCCGGCCCGGGCGAGTCGAAGCCTGGCGCCCATCTGTTGCCGGCCACCCTGCTCCACGCCGTGGAAGCACTGCGTAAGGACCCAGTGATCCTGTCCAGCCTGAGCGGCGACGCGGAGATCGGCAAGTACTACGCCGACGCCAAGGAAGAGGAATTTCTGAGCTGGCACAACCAGGTCAGCGACTGGGAAGTCCGCACCTACCTCACCTCGATCTGACCGCGCACCAACACCGGGCCCCACCCTACAAGCACGACTACCAGCAAAGGACACCACCATGTGCGGAATCGCCGCGCTGCAGCTGCGCAACCCCCTGCTGCACCCCCAAATGGGCAGCATGCTGTCATCGATGATGTGCCAGATTGTGGACCGCGGACCGGATTCCGCCGGTCTGGCTGTCTACAACACCCCGGGATTAGTCTCGGAAGGAACATCCACCCTGAGCCTCCTCGGCAAGGAGCAGGGCACGGCCTGGGCGGCCATCAAGTCCTCCTTGGACGCCCTGCTTCCCTCGGACGCCGCCGCTGCTGTGCGGGTCGTCGGCGACACCACCCTGGTGAGCGCCGCCGTCGCAACCGATCTACTGGTGAAGGCTGTCAGCGAAACGCTTCCCGGCTCCACCATCATCGGCCGCGGCGAACACGTGGCCGTGATGAAAAGCGTTGGCCATCCCATGGACATCGCCGCCGAGCATGGGCTCGAGGCGATGGCCGGCAGCCAGGGCCTGTCCCACACCCGGATGGCCACCGAATCCGCAGTGACCGCCGGTGGCTCACACCCCTTCTCGGTTGCCGATGACCTGTGCCTGGTCCACAACGGCTCCTTTTCCAATCACGCCACCGTCCGTCGCGACCTCAAGCGCGAAGGAGTTGTCTTCGATTCGGATAACGACACGGAGGTGGGTGCCCGCTACGTGGCGTCGCGCCTGCAGCGGGGCGACACTCTGGAAGAGGCCCTGGTGAACCTGGGCAAAGTCCTCGACGGCTTCTACACCCTCGTCGTCACCACCGCCGACAGCATGGCCGTGGTCCGCGACCCGATTGCCTGCAAGCCCGCCATCATCGCCGAAACGGACGATTACGTGGCCATGGCCTCCGAATACCGTGCCCTGGCTGCCCTGCCCGGCATTGAGAACGCCCGCATCTTTGAACCGGAACCCGGAAAGGTCTACACATGGTCACTCTGACAGCCCCCGATACCACCAGCCCCACAGCAGCAGCGCAGGAAACCATCCTGGTGGATCTGGCCGACAGCCCGGTCCGCGCGCTCAACCAGGAATTGCACAACGCAACCGATGGGCAGTCCTGGACAGTGACCAACCCAGGCGGCAAGCACAGCCTCGCCGTCGGAATCAACGCCGACGTCAACGTCACCATCAACGGCCATGCCGGTTACTACGCTGCAGGAATGCACCAAAAAGGCGAGGTAACCGTCAACGGCAACGCCGGCGTCGGCCTGGCCGAGAACATCATGTCCGGCACGGTCCACGTCACGGAGGACGCCTCCCAGTCAGCCGCGGCCACCGGCCACGGCGGGCTCGTGGTGATCGACGGTAATGCCGGCGCACGCTGCGGGATCTCCATGAAGGGCGTGGACATCGTGGTCGGCGGCAACATTGGCCACATGTCCGCCTTCATGGCCCAGGCCGGCCGGCTGGTGGTCTGCGGCGACGCAGGCGAAGCGCTCGGCGACTCCATCTACGAAGCCCGGATCTACGTCAAGGGAACAGTGTCCTCCCTGGGCGCGGACTGCATCGAAAAGCCCATGGCTGCTGATCACATTGAGGAGCTCGCCAACCTGCTCGCCGCCGCCGGCCGCTCCGAGAGCCCGGTGGACTTCAAGCGCTACGGATCGGCCCGGAACCTCTACCACTTCAGCGTCCACAACTCGACGTCGTACTAAATAAGGACACTCCCATGACCATCACCTCACTGCCCCAGGACACAGTTCTCCCCGCCCAGCACACTGAAGAGCTCGGCCTGCGCGAATCAGCAACCTTCGACCGCGCCACCATCGCCGACATCCAGCGAGCCGCCGCCACCGGCGTCTACGACATCCGCGGATGGGGCGCCAAGCGCAAGGTCCCGCACTTCGATGACCTGCTGTTCCTCGGAGCGTCCATGTCCCGCTACCCACTCGAGGGCTACCGCGAAAAGTGCGACACCGACGTCATCCTCGGCGACCGCCACGCCAGCCGGCCGCTGCACCTGCAGACCCCCGTGACCATCGCCGGCATGAGCTTCGGTGCCCTGTCCGCCAACGCCAAGGAGGCCCTGGGCCGAGGAGCCAGCGAAGTGGGCACGTCCACCACCACCGGCGACGGCGGCATGACCCCCGAGGAACGCGGCCAGTCCAAACACCTCGTGTACCAGTACCTCCCGTCCCGTTACGGCATGAACCCAGACGACCTGCTCAAAGCGGACGCGATCGAGATCGTGCTTGGCCAGGGCGCCAAGCCCGGCGGCGGCGGCATGCTGCTGGGACAGAAAATCACCGAGCGCGTCGCCGGGATGCGTACCCTGCCCGTCGGCATCGACCAGCGCTCCGCCAGCCGCCACCCGGACTGGACCGGCCCGGACGACCTCGAGATCAAGATCGGCGAACTGCGCGAAATTACCGACTGGAAAACGCCGATCTACGTCAAGATCGGCGCCTCCCGCCCGTACTACGACACGGCACTGGCCGTGAAGGCCGGGGCCGACGTCGTCGTCGTCGACGGCATGCAGGGCGGCACCGCCGCCACGCAGCAGGTTTTCATCGAAAACGTCGGCATCCCCACCCTGGCCGCCATCCCGCAGGCCGTACAGGCCCTGCAGGAACTGGGTATGCACCGGAAAGTCCAGCTGATCGTCTCCGGCGGAATCCGCACCGGGGCCGACGTCGCCAAGGCCATGGCCCTCGGCGCCGACGCCGTGGCAATCGGCACCGCAGCGCTCATCGCCCTTGGTGACAACGATCCCCGCTACGCGGCTGAATACGCCGCCCTCGGGTCCGCCGCAGGTTTCTACGACGACTTCCAGGACGGGCGGGACCCCGCCGGCATCACCACCCAGGACCCCGAGCTCTCTTCCCGGCTGGATCCGATCGCGGGCGGACGCCGCCTGGCCAACTACCTCCGCGTCCTGACAATGGAGGCCCAGACCATCGCACGCGCCTGCGGAAAGTCCCACCTGCACAACCTCGAACCCGAAGACCTTGTGGCGCTGACCATCGAAGCGTCCGCGATGGCCAGGGTGCCGCTGGCCGGCACGAGCTGGATCCCGGGGGCCAAGTGATGCCGGAATCCTCTGAGTACGTTGTGGTCGGCGCCGGCCTGGCCGGCGCCGCCACGGCCTGGCAGCTGGCACTACGCGGCCACGACGTCACACTTCTCGAACGCACCGTCCCGGCCAGCGCGGGCGGCAGTTCGCATGGCTCGGCCCGGATCTTCCGCTACGCCTACCCGGACGAGTTCTACACGAGGGCGGTCATCGAGTCCAAGGCCCTGTGGGACGACTTGGACCGGGTCAGCGGGCTTGAGTTGATCACACCGTTCGGTGCCGTGGACTACGGAACGGCGCGCCAGCCGGAGCTGCTCGCCGGTGTCCTCGCGGCCGCCGGAGTCGAGCACGAACTTCTCAGCGCAGCCGACGCCAGATCCCGCTGGCCGCAGTTCTCCTTCGACACCTCCGTCCTCTGGCACCCCGGTGCGGGAGTCATCGACGCCGAAAGTGCCGTCCACGCGATGGCCGCCCAGGCGGTGCTGCACGGCGCCCGGCTCCGCACCGGCTGGGACGTCACCGGTGTAACAGAGACCAGCGGCGGCTACCTTCTGACTTCCGCAACAGGGGAGGAAATTACCGCCGCCAACGTTGTCATCAGCGCCGGAGGTTGGCTCCCGCAGCTGCTGCAACAACTTCCCCTGCCGGCAGGGTTCCTTGCAGGGCTGCCGGAGATCACGGTCCGGCAGGAACAGGCCTACCATTTCCGCTACCGCGAGCAGCAACCGTGGCCGACCTTCATCCACAAAAACGCGGACATCCAGACCTATGGGCTGCCCGGGGGCCGGGACGCCGGTTTCGCCGGCCAGAAGGTGGCCGAGTACAACGGCGGAAAGTTCATCCCCTCCGCTGCCCGGCAGACCGGAATCGTTGACCCCGCCAACCGCGGGCGCGTGGTGGAATACGTGCGGAAATACCTGCCCGGGCTTGAGCCCGAGCCGTACGCGGAAACCACGTGCCTGTTCACGAACACCCCGAACGAGGATTTCCTCCTCGACCGGGCAGCCGGAATCACCATTCTCTCCCCGTGTTCGGGACACGGCGCCAAGTTCGCGCCGCTGATCGGGCAGTGGGCGGCGGACCTCGCCACCGGCACCGGCAGCGTGCCCGCACGGTTCAGGCAGGCCACCACCCGGATCAGCGGCCGCTGACACGCCCCGCCCCGTACACAACGCCACCATCCCTCGAGCTACAGAAACGGACCCTCCCGTGACTCCTTCGACGACACCCACGGCAACCGCCACCGTATCCGGCCTCATGCGGGACATCTCCGGCATCGGCCAGGATAGGACGCGCGGCGGCTATTCGCGGCCGGTTTTCTCCACGGCGGAAACGGATCTCCGGCACTGGTTCACCGAACAGGCGGCCCGGCGGGGGCTGGATGTCAGCACCGACCGCAACGGGATAATTTGGGCGTGGTGGGACACCGCCACCGGTGCCCGCCGGGACGCCGTCGTAACGGGCAGCCATCTGGACTCCGTTCCGGGCGGCGGCGAATTCGACGGCCCCCTCGGCGTCGCGTCGGCTCTGGTCGCCGTCGACATCCTCAAGAAACGGGGCCTGCGCCCGCGCCGGCCATTGGCCATCGCGGTGTTCCCGGAAGAGGAGGGTTCCCGCTTCGGCATCGCGTGCCTGGGCTCCCGCCTGCTGACGGGAGCCATCGACGCCGACAAGGCCCGCAACCTGAGGGACCTCGACGGGCACACCTTCGCGGACGTGGCCGCTGCCAGCGGACTGGACCCGCGCTACATCGGAGCCGACCGCAAAACTCTGCAGCAGCTGGGCGTGTTCGTCGAACTCCACGTCGAACAGGGAAGGGGGCTGGTGGACCTCCACCAGCCCGTTGCCATCGGATCCTCGATCCTCGGACACGGACGCTGGAAACTCTCCGTCTACGGTCAAGGCAACCATGCCGGAACCACCCTGATGAAGGACCGGAAAGATCCGATGATCGCCGCCGCCAAGATCATGATTGGGATTCGCGACACTGCCAGGAACTACCGCGACGCGCGTGCCACCGTGGGCCGGCTGCAGCCCGTGCCCGGAGGCACCAACGTGATCGCCTCCCGGGTCGACATGTGGATCGATCTGCGCCACCCGCGGGACGAGATCACCGCGGCGCTGGCGGAGTCCATCCACCTCAACGCCCAGGTGATCGCCGCCGAAGAAGGGTGCACGGTGAGCTTCGGTGTTGAATCGCTGAGCCAGACCGTGCACTTCGACACCGGGCTGCGCGACCAGCTGCAGACACTGCTGCCGGATGCACCGGTTCTGGACACCGGTGCCGGGCACGACGCCGGCATTCTGACCGGACACATCCCCACCGCCATGCTGTTCGTGCGGAACCCAACAGGCATCTCACACTCCCCGGACGAACTCGTCGAGGACGACGACGCGGAGAAAGGCGCCGCGGCATTGGCCGACGCCCTGGCAGGTCTCCTGGGCGCAGCGCAGGTCATCGGATAGTACGGGTGCCCCCGCCTATGATGGCTCCATGACTAACAACGCCAACCCACTCACCGACCAGACCCCAGAAACCGGAGCTGGGGAATCCGGGGCCGGGCAGGCGACAGGCACCGACGAGGGGCCGGGCAAGCTCGAACGCATCATCGCCGGGCAACTTCGCCGGTACCGGACGGCGAACGGCCTGTCCTCGGCCGAGCTGGCCGTCCG
The DNA here is from genome assembly GCF_055412805.1 of Pseudarthrobacter kochi. Taxonomy (NCBI): domain Bacteria; kingdom Bacillati; phylum Actinomycetota; class Actinomycetes; order Micrococcales; family Micrococcaceae; genus Pseudarthrobacter; species Pseudarthrobacter kochi. The sequence goes on along the minus strand of NZ_JBVAYV010000061.1, from coordinate 1,019 downwards.
TACCGGGTTGTCCAAGGCGATGATCTCAAAAATTGAAACAGCCAGTACGTCGTGTTCGCTGACTACCTTGCAGCGGCTGGCGGACGGACTGAAAATACCCGTCACTGCCCTGTTCCGCGGCGCGGACACGGACCGCGACGCCACGTTCACCAAGAACGGCCAGGGCAGCCTGACTATACGCAGCGGAACCCAACACGGCCACGAATACCGGGTGCTCGGGACGCTCAAAGGACGCACCGATGCACTCGAACCGACACTGGTCACGCTGACGAACGCCTCCGACGTCTTCCCCCTCTTCCAGCACCCGGGCACCGAATTCATCTACATGCTCACCGGCAAGATGGTCTACGGCCACGGCGCCTACGAATACGCCATGGAGGCCGGTGACTCACTCCTGCTTGACGGCGAGGGTCCGCACGGCCCACTTGAGCTACTGGAACTGCCCATCCGCTTCCTGGCCATTTCCGCAAGATAAGCGGCCGGACAGGGGCGTTGCTGCGGCTGTAGGCTGGGCAATTGTTCCTCCGGACCTGGCAGTCGCTGACTCGGGCCTGCCTGGATCGCACTAAGGCCGTACCCTACTGCGCACTAGCAGGCTGGGGCTGGCCCGGTCACCCGGGAACCGACGCCCAGCCTGCACTGCCGGGGAGCCAACGTCGTGGCTCAGGCAATTGTCGCGATCAGCGTGCAGCGGTGGCGGTCTGCACCTGGAAGGCCGGCACCACGTGTTCGATGAAGAGTTCGAGTGAGCGCTTTTTCTCTTCATGGGTCAGGCTGTTGTCGGCCCAAATGCTGAATTCAGTGACGCCGAGTGCCTCGTAGTGGCGGAGCCGCTCGATCACCTCGTCAGGCTGCGGCCGTATGGTTTTGTGAGACAGCTTGTTAGGAGCCCTTTCTCGCATGACCGATCGTAAGAAGTACACGCAGCAGTTTAAGGACGAAGCCGTTGAACTGGTGATCTCCTCGGGCCGTCCGATCGCACAGGTGTGCCTCGATATAGGCGTCCTTGAAGGCACGCT
>NZ_JBVAYV010000060.1:0-13759 GCF_055412805.1 Pseudarthrobacter kochi | reverse complement strand
GAACACCCAAGGGCAGCGAGGCCCGGCACCCCACCACGCACTCAGCCCGCAAAACCGCCAAAAGTCAGATCCAGATCATCAGCCCAGGCGGATCGGTGGATCAAGGCTAAGCCCCCGCCCGGGTCCAGCGGTATTCGTTCTCCGGCCGCCCGGGCGCGCCGTAGCGTGCCGTCCGGGAGACGGTGCCGGCGTCGGCGAGGTATTCCAGGTAGCGCCGAGCGGTCACCCGGGACATGCCCAGCGCGTCCATCACCTCGCTGGCCGACACTGCTCCGGACTGCCGCTTCATGAAGTCCTGCACCGATTCCAGGGTGGACACCGCCAGCCCCTTGGGCAAGGGCAGCTCCGAGGGGGCCCGCAGGCTCGCGAAGGCCTGGTCCACATCGCTCTGCGACGCACCGGGACCGGCATGTCCGGCGGCAGGGGAGGCCAGCTGCTGCCGGAAGAGCCGATAGCTGGTGAGCTTGTCCGCAAAGGTCGCAAAGGTGAACGGCTTGATCAGGTACTGGACCACCCCGGTGGCCACCGCGCTGCGGACAATGGTCAGTTCCCGGACTGCGGTGATGGCGATGATGTCCGCGAACAGCCCCGCGGCACGCATGCGCCGGGCGATGTCGAGGCCGTGAAGATCCGGCAGGTTCATGTCCAGCAGCACCAGCTCCACCGGGGTGCCCGCCGCCGCGAAGTCCGTCATCAGCCGGAGCGCGGACTGTCCGTCCGGGGCGGAGCCGGCCAGCGTGAATCCCTCCAGCCGGCCGACATAGGCGGCGTGGGCTGCCGCCGCAATGGGCTCGTCTTCGACGACGAGTACACGGATCTCGCTCATTGCTGTCCCTCTGTGGTCAGTGCCGCCGCCGGCGATGCCGCAGTTGATGCCGGCGGCGATGCAGCCGAAGCCGTTGGCAGCGTGACGCGGAACAGCGCCCCGGCCGGGCTCGTGATTGTCATGGTACCGCCGAGCCGCTGCACCGCCTGGCGGACCAGGGCCAGGCCGAGTCCCCGCCCGAACGGCCCCGGAGTCTTGGTGCTGAAACCATGCCGGAAGATATCCTCCACGGCCTGCGGGTCGATCCCGGGCCCGCTGTCCTCCACCGTGATCGCCAGGGACCCGGCGGATGCTTCCACCGTGAGCTCCACGAGTTTCGGGGCCGGCGCCTCAGCCGCGGCGTCGATGGCGTTGTCCAGCAGGTTGCCCAGGATCGCCACGAGGTCCTGCACGGCCAGGCCGGTCACGGCGGACGGTCCAGTCCCGTTTCCCACGGTGTTGAGGGTCAGTTCGACGCCGCGCTCGTGGGCCTCGGCGGCCTTGCCCATGATGAGGGCACCGAGCACGGGCTCGTCGATGGAGCTCACCACGTCATCGGTCAGCCGCTGGCTCAGCTCGAGGTCCTGGGTAGCGAAGTCCAGCGCTTCAGGGCCGCGTCCCAGTTCCATCAGGGAGACGATCATATGCAGCCGGTTGGCGTGTTCGTGGGTCTGGGCGCGCAGGGCATCGGAGAGGGTGCGCATGGTCTCCAGCTTGCTGCCCAGCGATTCGATCTCGGTGCGGTCGCGGATCGTGGCCACGGTCCCGTAGACGTCCGGGGCTGCGCGGCCGCCGGCCGGGCGGGGCCCGACGGCCGGTCCCTGGTTGACCACCAGGATCCGCGGGCCGGTCAGGTGGATCTCGTCCAGCGCGGTCCGGCCCGACTCGAACAGCTCCCGAAGGCTGGGGTCCAGCGGGAGCTCGGCGAGCGACGGCGCCTCCTGCCGGCCGCCGTCGGCCGATGCGCCTCCGACGTCGGACGAGAGCGGTGTGAGTCCGAGCAGTACGGCGGCCTGGTCGTTGTACATGACGACCTTGCCCTTGGGATCGATCAGGATGACGCCTTCACGGACCGAATGGAGCACCGATTCGTAGTAGGCGAAGAGCTGGGCGAGCTGCTCCGGGCCCCAGCCACGCGTGACCTGGCGGAGGTACCGCCCCAGCAGCCAGGACGCCACCGATCCGCCGGCGAGCAGGGCCAGCCCGATGGCCGCCAGCGCCGGAAGCCTGCCGGAGACGGCGATGTCCACGGTGCGGACGGTGACGCCGGCCGCAACCAGCGCCCGGACCGTGCCATCCGCATCCTTGACCGGGGCGATGGTGCGCACCGAGGGGCCGAGGGTGCCGGCCGTCATCTCGGTGAACACCCGGCCCTGGAGGGCGGCATCGATGGAGCCGATATACGGCTTCCCGAGTTCCTCCTCCCGGGGATGGGTCCACCGCGTGCGGTCCGGGGCCATGATCGTGATGAAATCCGCGTCCGCGTCCGCCATGACCTCCAGGGCATACGGCTGCAGCAGGGCGGTGGGATCCGCGGCGCCCGCCGCATCCAGCACGAGGGGATTATCTGCCACCGCAGTCGCGACGGCGGCCATCCGCCGGCCGGCTTCGTCATACGCGTAGTCGCGCGCGTCAACGAAGGTGGCGGTGCCGACGATGGCCGTCAGCGCCAGCATAAAGAGCAGGTGGGCCACAAACAGCCGTCTGGCGATGCTCCAGCGGTGGATCATCAATACCTTCCATGACCAATATGAACGCAACGGTGATGCGCGTCACTGAATCCCCAATGATGGTGGAACACGCAGAACGGACGCGAATGGCCCACAGCCTGTGCCGCACCGACGTCCAGCCTATCCAAGGAGAACATCATGACCTCTCAACGAGGAGAGTCAGCGGCACTGGCCGCGACACCGCTCAAGAAGCGCAAGCGGCTCGACAAGTCCCATTATCTCTACATCGCGGTCATCGTGGCCGTCGTCCTCGGCGCCCTCGTCGGGCTGATGTTCCCCGAGGTGGGCAAGTCCCTGAAGCCGCTGGGCGACGGGTTCATCAAACTCATCAAGATGATGATCGGCCCGGTCATCTTCTGCACCATCGTCCTCGGCATCGGTTCCATCGCCAAGGCGGCCACGGTCGGCAAGGTCGGCGGCCTGGCCCTGGGCTACTTCATGGTGATGTCCACGTTCGCGCTGGCCATCGGCCTGGTCGTGGGTAACCTGATCCACCCGGGCGAGGGCCTCAAGCTCGCCCCCTACGACCCGAACAAGAAGGCGGCCACGGACAGCACGGTCGACTTCCTGCTGGGCATCATCCCCGGCGACATCCCGGTCCTGCCGACCCTTCTCGCCGCGATCCTGGTCGGCTTCGCCCTGCAGCGGATGGGCGCACAGGGCGCTTCGATCCTCAAGGCCGTCGGCTACGGCCAGGCCCTCGTGTTCCGCATCCTGGTCATGATCATGTGGCTGGCCCCGGTCGGAGCCTTCGGCGCGATCGCCGCCGTCGTCGGTGCCACCGGCGTGCAGGCCATCTTCAGCATGGCGACCCTGATGGTCGCCTTCTACGTCACCTGCGCCCTGTTCATCGTCGTGATCCTCGGCGGACTGCTCAAGATCGTCGCCGGCGTCAGCATCTTCCGGCTGATGAAGTACCTGGGCCGCGAGTACCTGCTGATCTTCTCCACTTCATCCTCCGAAGCCGCGCTGCCCCGGCTGATCGCGAAAATGGAGCACCTCGGGGTGTCCAAGCCGGTCGTTGGCGTCACGGTCCCTACCGGCTACTCCTTCAACCTCGACGGCACGGCCATCTACCTGACGATGGCTTCGCTGTTCGTGGCCAACGCCATGGGCACTCCGCTGGACCTGGGCGCCCAGGTCTCGCTGCTGATCTTCATGATTATTGCCTCCAAGGGCGCCGCGGGCGTCACGGGTGCCGGCCTGGCCACGCTGGCCGCGGGACTCCAGGCGCATGCGCCGCAGCTTCTGGGCGGCGTGGGCATGATCGTCGGCATCGACCGCTTTATGTCCGAAGCCCGGGCGCTGACCAACTTCACCGGCAACGCCGTGGCCACCGTGCTGATCGGCACCTGGGTCAAGGAGATCGACGGCGGACAGGTCGAGCGTGTCCTCTCCGGCAGCGAGCCCTTCAACGAACAGACCATGATCGCCGGACACGGTGCGCCTGAGGAGGAAGTGGCTCCGGAAAAGCCGGTCCTGGCCAACGCCTAAGCCGCCGCACCCCCCGCCAGTTACTGGCCAAAACCGCCCGGACGCCGGCCAGCGTCCGGGCGGTTTTTCGCGCCACGACACCAACCTTCGACTTCTACCAGAGGGTTGAGGCTCAAACAATGGCCGCTGTCAAGGTCCGCGGAATACCGTGTCGGGCGCTGTAACCTTGGGAGGAATGAGACCGGCGCTGGACGTCCGGGGCGCAAGTCTCAAGCAGGCGCAAGTCTCAAGCAGGCGCAAGTCTCAAGCAGGCAGCAATATCAAGCACGACCATCACCGTCATCGAAAGTGTGGATAGATACGTGAGCAGCGAACAGGGTTCAGCAACTCTGGAAGGCATCGAACGCGATCTGGAAGACGCCGTCATGGGCCCCACCGGGCGCCCTCAACGCGACTTTCCGGAGCCCGCGCCGCTGTCAACCCACGGCCCCGCGCGGGTCATCGCCATGGTCAACCAGAAGGGCGGGGTGGGTAAAACCACGTCCACCATCAACCTTGCCGCCGCGCTGGCCGAATACGGCCGCCGTGTCCTTGTCGTGGACTTCGACCCGCAGGGTGCCCTCTCCGCCGGCCTCGGCATCAACCCGCACGAACTGGACCTCACGGTCTACAACGTCCTCATGGACCGCAAGGTCGACATCCGCGACGCCATCCACAAGACCGGCGTGGAAAATTTGGACCTGCTCCCGGCCAACATCGACCTCTCCGCCGCGGAAGTCCAGCTCGTCAACGAGGTTGCCCGCGAACAGGTGCTGGACCGGGCCCTGAAGAAGGTCGAGGATGACTACGACGTCGTCCTGATCGACTGCCAGCCCTCGCTGGGCCTGCTCACGGTCAACGCGCTGACGGCGGCCCACGGCGTCATCATCCCGCTGATCTGCGAGTTCTTCGCCCTGCGCGCCGTCGCACTGCTGGTGGAGACAATCGACAAGGTCCAGGACCGACTGAACCCGCGGCTCCAGGTCGATGGCGTCCTCGCCACCATGTACGACGCCCGCACGCTGCACAGCCGGGAGGTGATCTCCCGCCTCGTGGAGGCCTTCGGCGACAAGGTCTTCGAAACCGTCATCAAGCGCTCCATCAAGTTCGCCGACGCCACGGTCGCGGCCGAGCCCATCACCAGCTACGCCGGCAACCACATCGGCGCCGACGCCTACCGGAACCTGGCCAAAGAGCTCATTTCGCGCGGCGGCGCACCCTAGTCAGGGCCGTGGCAGAAACAGGCCCTTACACAGCGCAGCCGGGGCTTGGGCCGGCCGGGAGGAAGCCCGGCTTCGAGGTCCGGCTGGCGAACTTCACGGGCCCCTTCGATCTCCTGCTGGGCCTGATTTCCAAACACCAGCTGGACATTACCGAAGTGGCGCTGTCCACCGTCACCGATGAGTTCATCAAGTACATCAAGCGCCTGCAGAACCTGGGCGAGGAATGGGCCCTTGATGAGGCCAGCGAATTCCTCGTCATCGCCGCCACCCTGCTGGACCTCAAAGCCGCCCGGCTGTTGCCTGCCGGCGAAGTTGAGGACGAGGAGGACATCGCGCTGCTGGAAGCCCGCGACCTCCTCTTCGCCCGGCTCCTGCAGTACAAAGCGTTCAAGCACGTGGCGGGCATGATGGGTTCCACCCTCGAACTCGAGGCCCGGCGCTATCCGCGGCAGGTGGCGCTGGAGGGGCACTTCGCGGCGCTTCTGCCGGAGCTCCTCTGGCGGCACACCCCGCAGCAGTTCGCTTCCCTGGCCGAGGCCGCCCTCAAGCCCAAGGAAGCGGCGCCCACCGAGGTGGGCCTCGCCCACCTGCACGGCACCGCCGTCAGCGTCAAGGAGCAGGCCGAACTGCTGGGCCGCCGGCTGCAGCGCGGCACCCCTCTGACCTTCCGGGCCCTGATTGCCGACGCCGAATCCACCCTCGTGGTGGTGGCCCGCTTCCTGGCGCTGCTGGAGCTGTTCCGGGACAAAGCGGTGGCGTTCGAACAGTTGCTTCCGCTGGGGGACCTGACAGTCCGCTGGACCGCTGGCGGCGGGGCCTGGAGCAGCGAAAACCTGAGTGAAGAATATGAGGAGCAGCCGTGAATGACACCCAGCCTGAGCCGGCGGCGGGGACCGGCCCGGACGCCGGCAGCCTCCCGGGCGGCGGCAATTTTCCCGGCGGCGCCCGGGCAGCCCTCGAAGCCGTGCTGATGGTGATCGACCAGCCGGCGACGGCGACGGAGCTCGCCTCCGGACTGAACCTGACCCTCGACGTCGTCGAGGAACTGCTCGCGGAACTACAGCGGGAGTATAACGGCTATACTGTTAATGCCCCGGCTGTGGACGACGCCAGTACTGCTATCAGTAGTGCCGGTTTCAGTGCCACTCCCCGGGGTTTTGAATTGCGGAATATCGCCGGAGGCTGGCGGATCTATTCCCGCGCTGAGTTCGCCGATATTGTCGGCGCGTTCGTGCTGGAGGGACAGACAGCCAGGCTGACGCAGGCGGCGCTCGAAACGCTCGCCGTCATCGCTTACCGCCAGCCTGTTTCCAGGGCGCGGGTGTCTGCAATTCGAGGAGTTAATGTTGACTCCGTCGTGCGGACGCTGACGCAGCGCGGGCTGATCGAGGACTCGGGAACTGATCCTGAATCCGGGGCCATCCTGTACCGCACGACGTCGTATTTCCTGGAGCGGATGGGAATCGGCTCGGTGGCGGAATTGCCGCAACTTTCACCCCATCTTCCGGGGCTGGAAGGCATCGAGGAGTTCTACGACGCAGCGAGAATGTAGGCAGGAACAACTGCCTGCGCACGGAATCCACCGGGGCAGAAGCTTTTTGCCCCAGCCGGCGGGTGTTGTCGGGAGACAGCGGCCGTTGGCCAATAAACGAAGGACGGGTCATGACACAGGCGGGACGCCAGGGTTCACCACGTAACAGTTCGGGACGCAACAGTGCCGGACAAAATTTTGCCGGACGCAGCAGTGCCGGACAAAACCCGGCGCAGGGCTCAGGCCGCGGCGCACAGGGCAGCGGAAGCCGCAGCGGCGGAGCCGGCTTCAAGGGCGGCGTAGACCGCCCCTTCAAGCGCCCCAAGCCCCGCGAAGAAGCCTTCATCGATCCGGACCTGCAGGGCCCCGACGGCGCGCCGTCGGCCAGGCCGTCGACAAGCCGGCCGGCCTCCGGGGACTGGAAGTCCAAGGCTCCCTCCGGCAAGGAGGCTGCCCGCAAGGCCGCCGCCCGCAAGCCCGGCTTCGGCAAGGCACCCGGCACCCCCGGTGCCCTCAAGCCCAAACCGCGCACCGGCGCCGCGAAGTCCGCCGGCCCCCGCGCCTTCGGCAGCGAACGCTTCGGCCAGAACCTCGGACCCGTGCGCAAGCCGGCCCGTAAGCGCGGACCCCGCGCCGACGTGCCCCAGTCCGAAGTCCACGACCAGGACGGCATCCGCCTGCAGAAGGTCATGGCGTCGGCCGGCGTCGCCTCACGGCGCGTCTGCGAGGAAATGATCGCCGAAGGCCGGGTTGAGGTCGACGGCCAGGTCGTCACCGAGCTCGGCGTCCGCGTCGACCCGAAGAGTGCCGTGATCCACGTCGACGGGCTCCGCATCCAGCTCGACGAGAACATGGTCTACATGGTGTTCAACAAGCCCAAGGGCGTTGTCTCCACCATGGAAGACCCCGACGGCCGTCCCTGCGTCAGCGACTTCGTCCGCAACAACCACGGCGAACGCCTGTTCCACGTAGGCCGTCTCGACGTCGCCACCGAGGGGCTGCTGCTGCTGACGAACGACGGCGAACTCGCCAACCGCCTGACGCACCCCTCCTACGAAGTCCCCAAGACCTACCTCGTGCAGGTCCGCGGTCCGTTCCCGCAGGGCGTCGGCGCACAGCTCAAGGCCGGCGTCGAACTTGAAGACGGCATCGCTTCGGTGGACTCCTTCAAACTCGTGGACTCCACCCCCGGCCACGTGCTGATCGAGGTCGTGCTGCACTCGGGCAAGAACCGGATCGTCCGGCGCCTCTTCGACGCCGTCGGTTTCCCGGTGCTCCGCCTGGTCCGCGTGAAGGTCGGCCCGATCGGCCTGGGCGACCAGCGCCAGGGCAGCATCCGCAACCTCGGCAAGCAGGAAGTCGGCCACCTGCTGGCATCCGTAGGGCTGTAGGTATGTCCGCCTTTCGCACCCACGGCCGCGGCCACCTCAACGGTCCGGTGGTGGTCGTGGGGACAGGGCTCCTGGGCACCAGCATCGGGCTGGGGCTGCGGGGCCGCGGAGTGGCAGTCTTCCTCTCCGACCCTTCGCCCACGAACCAGGCCGTCGCCGTCGACATCGGCGCCGGCCTGCCGTTGGCGCGCCTTGACGGCGAGCAGCCCGAACTCGTCGTGGTGGCCGCCCCGCCGGACGTCACGGCCGACGTCGTCGAACGCGCCCTCGCGGACTACCCCGGGGCAACCGTCGTGGACATCGCCAGCGTGAAGGCCGGCATCCAGGCCGAGCTCCGCGCCCGCGGCGCCGACCTCGGCCGCTACGTGGGAACCCACCCGATGGCCGGCCGCGAAAAGTCCGGTCCCGTCGCGGCCCGCGGCGAACTCTTCACCTCCATGCCGTGGGTCCTGTGCCCCTCGGCGGAGACCCTGCCCCAGGCCCTGCAGGATGCGCGCGCGCTGGCCGTGGACCTGGGCGCCGTCGTCTCCGAATTCGGGGCCGAGGAGCACGACGAGGCGGTGGCGCTCGTCTCGCATGTCCCGCAGGTGGTGTCCTCGCTCGTGGCGAGCCGGCTGCAGGGCACACCCCTGCATGCGCTGTCCCTCGCGGGCAACGGGCTGCGGGACGTCACCCGGATCGCGGCCAGTGATCCGACCCTGTGGGTGCAGATCCTCGGGGCGAACGCGGAGAAGGTCGTGAAGATCCTGCACGGCGTCCGCGAGGACCTCAACCGTGTCATCGGCACGCTCGAGAACCCGACGGCACCCGGTGCCCGGCTGGACCTTGCCCAGCTGATCAGCGAAGGCAACGCCGGCCAGTCCCGCATCCCGGGCAAGCACGGCGGACCCCCGCAGGCCTACTCCTGGCTGACAGTCCTGGTGGACGACACACCCGGACAGATCGCCCGGCTCCTGACGGAGATCGGCGAGATCGGCGTCAACCTCGAGGACCTCCGCCTGGACCACTCCTCGGGCCAGAACGTGGGCATGGTGGAAATCTCCGTCCTGCCGAACAAGCACGAACTGCTCATCGAAGCCCTCAACGACCGTGGATGGCGGGTACTCCAGTAATGACCCAGGAACTTATCGCAACCGTGGACGTCCTCCGCCCCGGAAAAAGCCTTGTCGTAGCCATCGACGGGCCGTCCGGATCGGGCAAGTCCAGCGTCAGCAAAGAGGTGGCACGCCGGCTCAAGCTGGCCTACCTCGACACCGGCGCCATGTACCGTGCCCTGACCTGGTTCTGCCTGGACAACGGCACGGACCTGGACGACGGCGCCGCCGTCGAGGCCGCTTCCAAGAGCCTTCCGCTGGAAATCAGCACGAACCCGCTGGAGGAATACGTCCGGGTCGGCGGTACCGATGTCACGCTCGCGATCCGCGAGCCGTCGATATCCGCCGCCGTCAGCGCCGTCGCCACCACCCTCGGCGCCCGCACCGAACTGATCCGCCGGCAGCGCGAGCTGATCGAAAAGCACCACCGCCGCATGGTGGTCGAAGGGCGGGACATCACCACCGTCGTCGCGCCCCATGCCGAAGTGCGGATGCTGCTCACCGCGAGCGAAGAGGCGCGGCTGCGCCGCCGGGGCATCCAGCTCGGCGGCAGCCAAAGCGCCGAACAGCTCGCGGCCCAGGTAACCCAGCGCGACGCGAAGGACTCGACCGTGGTGAACTTCACCCGGGCCGCCGACGGCGTGGTGACACTGGACTCCTCGGAGCTCGACTTCGCCGGGACCGTCGACGCCGCGCTCGGCATCGTGACAGGCATCGTCAATCACCAGGCGCTCCACCATGACTGACGCCGCGCAGCAGCAGCAGCAGGCGGTCCAGGCACCCGTCCTGCCCGTGGTCCGGGTGCCGGCCCGCTGGACAACTCTCTGGAGCCGGCCCGTGGGCTGGGTCCTGGACCACGTCCTCTACCGGACCTCGGTCACGGGACGGTCGAATGTCCCGGCGACCGGTCCGGTGATCTTCGCCGGCAACCACATCAGCTTTCTGGACGGACCGGTGATGTTCGGGGCATCCCCGCGTGCCATGCACATCCTGGTCAAGAAGGAAATGTTCACCGGCTTCCTGGGCCGGGTGCTCCAGGCCTCCGGCCAGCTGGCGGTGGACCGCGCGGGCGACCGTGCGGCCCTCCTCACGGCCAAGAGCGTGCTCGACGCCGGACGGTGCGTCGGGATACTCCCCGAAGGTACTCGGGGGAGCGGCGAAGCCTCCGCCATCAACAAGGGGGTCGCCTGGCTCGCGCTGAACTCCGGCGCGACCGTGGTCCCCGTCGCCATCCTCGGTACCCGGGCCGGCGGCGAACACCTCGACGCCCTTCCACGGCTGCGCCGCCGGCTGCACGTCAGCTTCGGCGGAGCCCTCAACGTCAGCCGCAGGCCCGGCGAGACCGGGCGTGTTTCAATGGACAGGGCCGGAACCGAGATCCGCGCCGCGCTGGCGCGCCATGTCCAGGACTCGATCCAAAGAACAGGGCAGCCCTTGCCCGACGCGGATTCCCCGCAAGAACGTCATGAAGCAGTAGCCGGGACGCCGGCAGATCACCCCATAAGGAAAGTGCAATGAGCGATACGACTCAAACCTCCGGCCAATTTGGCGCCGGCGAAGACGAATACACGCCCACCGGCACGGACCAGGTGGCCGAGCACCTCGCCGCCCTGGACGACGACGAGGCAGAGCTCCGCGCGGCCTCCCTTCGGGCCGGCCTGGACGACTACGAGCTCGACGAAGAGGACGCCGCCCTCCTGAGCGGCGAGTACGACGACGAGGATTTTGACGGCCCGGTCAAGCTTGATCCGGTCCTGGCCATCATCGGCCGTCCCAACGTCGGCAAGTCCACCCTGGTGAACCGTATCCTCGGCCGCCGCGAGGCCGTGGTGGAAGACACCCCCGGCGTCACGCGCGACCGGGTCATGTACTCGGCCACCTGGAACGGCCGGAACTTCACGGTCGTCGACACCGGCGGCTGGGAGCACGATGCCCGCGGCATTCACGCCCGCGTCGCCGAGCAGGCCGAGATGGCCGTGGAACTTGCCGACGCCGTCCTGTTCGTCGTCGACTCCGCCGTGGGCGCCACCGCCACGGACGAGGCCGTCGTGAAGATGCTTCGCAAGTCCAAGAAGCCGGTCATCATGGTGGCCAACAAGGTGGATGACTTTGCGCAGGAAGCCGATTCGGCCACGCTCTGGGGCCTCGGCTTCGGCGAGCCGTACCCGGTCTCGGCACTGCACGGCCGGGGCGTCGCCGACCTCCTGGACCATGTCATGGACACTCTTCCCGAGTACTCCACGATCGAAGGCCTGGAGCGCTCCGGCGGTCCGCGGCGCATCGCCCTGATCGGGCGTCCGAACGTTGGCAAGTCCTCGCTGCTGAACAAGCTGGCCGGTTCCGAGCGCGTTGTCGTGGACAACACCGCCGGCACCACGCGTGACCCGGTCGATGAGTTCATCGAACTCGGCGGGCGCACCTGGCGTTTCGTGGATACCGCCGGTATCCGCCGCCGCCAGCACATGGCGCAGGGCGCCGACTTCTACGCCTCGCTGCGGACGCAAAGCGCCCTCGAAAAGGCGGAGGTCGCCGTCGTGCTCCTCGCGGTGGATGAAGTGCTCAGCGAACAGGACGTCCGCATCCTGCAGCTGGCCATCGAATCCGGCCGTGCCCTGGTCCTTGCGTTCAACAAGTGGGACCTGCTCGACGACGAACGCCGCACCTACCTCGAACGCGAAATCGAGCAGGACCTGGCCCACGTGGCATGGGCACCGCGGGTCAACATCTCGGCCAAGACCGGCTGGCACAAGGACAGGCTCGTCCCTGCCCTGGACACCGCACTGGAAAGCTGGGACAAGCGCATCGCCACCGGCAGGCTCAACGCCTTCCTGGGCGAACTGGTAGCCGCGCACCCGCACCCGGTCCGCGGCGGCAAGCAGCCCCGCATCCTCTTCGGCACCCAGGCCTCGAGCCGCCCGCCGAAGTTCGTGCTCTTCACCACCGGGTTCCTGGACCCGGGCTACCGCCGCTTCATCACCCGCCGGCTGCGCGAAACCTTTGGCTTCGAGGGCACGCCGATCGAGGTCAACATGCGGGTGCGTGAAAAGCGCGGCAAGAAGCGTTAATTTCGGGCGCCGCCGGGGGAAAAAAGTTCCGTGACAGGCTGAAAGTGTCACGGGCACCCTCCGGAATCGTGTAAGCTTTTGGAGGTGGTTCGGCCGGACTGCTCAGATGAAATCCCCTGGCTACTGAAGAGGATGGCATCATGAGCGGAGAACGGCGGAACTGACGGGCTGTAGCGCAGCTTGGTAGCGCACTTGACTGGGGGTCAAGGGGTCGCAGGTTCAAATCCTGTCAGCCCGACCAACAGAAAGTACCCCGCCATTCCCGACCAGGGAATGGCGGGGTTTTCTGTTTCTCCGGCGGCCGTTCACCTCGCGGCTGGTGACACGCTTCGCCGGTCCGGCCGTGCACCCGCAGGTGGCTGGTTGCAGGTGGTGGAACCTGGGGCGGGGCGGGGCGGGGCGTGCCCCGGGTGTTAGTCAGTCGCTCAGGAATGGGATGAGGAGCGGGTTGATGCGGTCCGGGAACTCATAGTGTGCCAAGTGTCCGGAGCCCTCGATTTCGTGGTACTCGATGTCGGACAGCAGGTCTCGCAGCCTGCTCATCGATTCCCGAGGAATCTTCTGGTCGAGTGTCCCCCAGGTGAGCAGCAGCGGGATCGCTTGGTTCCCGATGGTCCGGTAGCAGGAGGTTGCGTCCTTCAACGCGTCGCCCCGGAGGTTGGACAGCATTGCCCTCCGCTTGCCGCGGTAGCGGAACTGCTCTGTCACCCGGGGCTGGAGCTCAGCCTTCGTGTCGGCGTACACGACGGCATCGGAGAGGTCTGCCAGCTTGCGGTCAGCCACCACTCGCAGGAGAACCTCTCCAACGATCGGCGTCACCATGAGCCGGTAGAGCACACGCCCGGATCCGGGAAGTTCGTCGAAGAGGGGTGCCAGCAGGGCGAGGCGGCCGACCGCCCCTGGATTTTCGGCAGCGAAGCAGGTGGCAATGCTTCCTCCTTGGGACGTCCCCACCACGCGGACTGGGTACGCGATGCCGAGACGGTCCAGCAACTCCGCGAGTTGAACGTTGTAGAAGTGGCGGTCATAGCTCGGCAGTCTCGGCCTGTCCGAGAAGCCGTGACCGAAGAGGTCGTATCGGAGCACGCGGAATCCGGCGTCGCACAGAGGCCCAACTGTCCGGTCCCACGTGATGTATGGAGCCGCGTTGCCGTGGATGAGCACGACTGTCTCGGCGTCCGCGTCGCCCCGGAGTTCGTAGTGGGTGACGCCTGCCGGAAGCTCCACGAAACGGCCGGGCAGTCTGCTTCGTGTTTCGACCGTCAGATCCTGCGGCCTGGTACCAAACATCTCGGCTTCTTCCTGTCGTTAGCCGGGGCATGGGGCGACCCGGGTGCGGGGTGCTCCCGGCGGGGCAGGGCCACGGACCCGGCGTGGGCGAACCGGATGCTGCTGGTGAAAGCCGGAGAAAACCTCTCCGACCGTGCGCAGTACCGCCTGGCCAGTG
>NZ_JBVAYV010000059.1:0-13917 GCF_055412805.1 Pseudarthrobacter kochi | reverse complement strand
CGCCCCACCGGAAAACCCTCCCCCCCCCCCCCCCCCCCTTTGGGGTTTTTTTGGGGTGTCCCTCCCCCTCCCCCCCCCCAGGCCAGTCCCTGCGTTCCGGCGGCGCCGTTGCTGCGCAGGGCCGATGAGGAACGGGAGGTATGTGCGATTTCCCGCAGCACGGTTCAGGCCGCCATCGAAGTGCTGGCCGGCACCCGGCCGGCACAACAACTTGCCCGGCGGCTCGACGAGCGCTGCCTCGCGGCCCTCCAACACCGGGCCGCCCTGACCCGGCGTGTGCCGTGCGGGGCGTCACCGACGGCGGGACGACTGCACCGCAACGCCTCTGTCCGCTCCGTCCGGGCCTGCCGGGTATCCGCTGACATCTACGAGGCCAGCGCCGTCGTGGTCGAGGAGTTGCGGGTGCGGGCGGTCGCCCTGCGGCTGGAGCGAAGCAGGCTCGCCTGGCGGATCACTGTGCTGGAAATCGGCTGAGAACCAACGCGGAAGATCACTCAAACGGGCTGGGGGCTGACTGAGGGAAGCGACGGAAGGAGGAGGCAGCAGTAATGCCAGAGGACCGGAACTCATGTTCCGGTCCTCTGTCATTACTGCGCCGTTAGGCCACGCTGACCGTGTCGGCCAGCAACCGACCGGCTAGCGCTTCTTCTTTTTGTTGGCGCGGCGCGGGGCATCCTGCCCGGCCTTGGCCGGGTTGCCGGAACGGCCGGAGGCCTTGGCCTCCACACGGGTCTGGGCCGAACCGTCCTCGCCGGGGGCCGTGTACTGCAGCTGGGCCGGCTTTTCGGGGGCCTCCAGCCCGGCAGCATGAATCTGCGGTTCGTGGTGCTCGGTGTGCTGGCCCGCGGCGTCCGCCACGACCACATCCTCGGCGGGCGTCACCTCGACCTCAAGGTTGAACAGGAAGCCGACGCTTTCCTCCCGGATGGCCTCCATCATGGCCTGGAACATGATGAAGCCCTCGCGCTGGTATTCCACCAGGGGATCGCGCTGGGCCATCGCGCGCAGCCCGATGCCTTCCTTCAGGTAGTCCATCTCATAGAGGTGTTCCTGCCATTTGCGGCCGATCACCGAAAGCACAACGCGGCGCTCGAGTTCGCGCATGCTCTCGTGCCCGATGGCTTCTTCGCGGGCCTGGTAGACCAGGCGGGCGTCGGAGAGGATCTCTTCCTTGAGGAAGTCGACCGTGATCCGCGACTTGCCGCCGGCCTCGTCGATGAGGTCGCGCGGGGTGACGCTCACCGGGTAGAGGGTCTTGAGGTTGGACCACAGCAGGTTGAAGTCCCAGTCGTCGCCGGTACCCTCCGCGGTGGCCTGCTCGATGAACGCGGTGATCGTGTCTTCCAGGAAGAACTGGACCTTCTCGTGGAGGTCGTCGCCTTCGAGGATGCGGCGGCGGTCGCCGTAGATGGCCTCACGCTGGCGGTTCAGGACGTCGTCGTACTTCAGGACGTTCTTGCGCTGTTCGGCGTTACGGCCCTCCACCTGGCCCTGGGCGGAGGCGATGGCGCGCGAGACGAGCTTGGATTCGAGTGCGACGTCGTCCGGCACCGAGCTGTTCATCAGACGTTCCGCCGCGCCGGAGTTGAACAGGCGCATCAGGTCATCGGTCAGCGACAGGTAGAACCGGGACTCGCCCGGGTCGCCTTGGCGGCCGGAGCGGCCGCGGAGCTGGTTGTCGATCCGGCGTGATTCGTGCCGTTCGGTGCCCAGCACGTAGAGGCCGCCGAGATTGAGGACTTCCTCGTGCTCGTCCTTGACGGACTGCTTGGCGGCCTCGAAGGCGGCCGGCCAGGCGGCTTCGTATTCTTCGGAGTTCTCTTCCGGATCCAGCCCGCGCTTGGCCAGTTCGGCGACAGCGGTGAACTCGGCGTTGCCGCCGAGCATGATGTCGGTACCGCGGCCGGCCATGTTGGTCGCCACCGTGACGGCGCCCTTGCGGCCAGCCTGGGCCACGATCGCAGCCTCACGGGCGTGGTTCTTGGCGTTCAGGACCTCGTGGCGGACGCCTTCCTTGGCCAGCAGCCGGGAGAGATATTCGCTCTTCTCGACGCTCGTGGTGCCGACCAGGACCGGCTGGCCTTTTTCGTGCCGTTCGGCGATGTCCTTGACGACGGCGTCGAACTTGACGGCCTCGTTCTTGTAGACGAGGTCCGCCTGGTCGATGCGCGTCATGTCCCGGTTGGTGGGGATCGCGACGACGCCGAGCTTGTAGGTGCTCATGAACTCTGCGGCTTCGGTTTCGGCGGTGCCGGTCATGCCCGCGAGCTTGCCGTACATGCGGAAGTAGTTCTGCAGCGTCACCGTGGCGAGGGTCTGGTTCTCGGCCTTGATCTCGACGCCTTCTTTGGCCTCGATGGCCTGGTGCATGCCTTCGTTGTAGCGCCGGCCGGCGAGGATGCGGCCGGTGTGCTCGTCCACGATCAGGACTTCGCCGTCGAGGATGACGTAGTCCTTGTCCCGCTTGAACAGTTCCTTGGCCTTGATGGCGTTGTTAAGGAATCCGATCAGCGGGGTGTTCGCGGACTCGTAGAGGTTGTGGATGCCGAGGTAGTCCTCGACCTTCTCGATGCCGGCCTCGAGCACACCGACGGTGCGCTTCTTCTCGTCGACTTCGTAGTCCTCCTCGGACGTGAGCCGGGTGACGACCTTGGCGAACTCGCTGTACCAGCGGTTGGTGTCGCCCTGGGCGGGGCCGGAAATGATGAGCGGGGTCCGCGCCTCGTCGATGAGGATGGAGTCCACCTCATCGACGATGGCGAAGTGGTGGCCGCGCTGGACGAGCTCGGACTTGTCCCACGCCATGTTGTCGCGCAGGTAGTCGAAGCCAAATTCGTTGTTGGTGCCGTAGGTGATATCGGCGGCGTACTGTTCGCGGCGCACGGCCGGGTCCTGGTTGGACAGGATGCAGCCGCTGGTCAGGCCCAGGAAGCGGTAGACACGGCCCATGAGGTCCGACTGGTATTCGGCAAGGTAGTCGTTGACGGTGATGACGTGCACGCCGTTGCCGGCGAGGGCGTTCAGGTAGGCCGGAGCGGTGGCCACGAGGGTTTTGCCTTCACCAGTCTTCATTTCGGCGATGTTGCCCAGGTGCAGGGCGGCGCCGCCCATCAGCTGGACGTCGAAGTGGCGCATCCCGAGGGTGCGGGACGAAGCTTCGCGAACGGCGGCGAACGCCTCGGGCAGGAGGTCATCGAGCTTTTCGCCGTCGACGTGGCGGGCGCGGAGCCGGTCTGTCTCTTCGCGCAATTCTGCGTCGCTGAAGGTCTGGAAGGAGCTTTCCAGGGCATTGATGGAATCGGCATAGTTCCGCAGTTGCCTCAGGGTTTTTTTGTCACCCGTGCGGAGAAGTTTTTCGATAAGTGATGCCACGTGAAGTTGCTCCCAGTCTCAAGCTGCCGAATTCTGGCGTGTTTAGTCTACGGGAGAGACGCAGGGCCGGTTACGCCTGTTCCCTCTCAGCGGATAGACCGCGTCCTGCCCCGGACACGGCGTCTGCGAGCGCCGGGGCCAGGTCCCCTTTCCGGGAAACCACAACCCGGTCCAGTTCCAACCACTCTGCCATGAGCTGCAGTTCGGCAGCGAGTTCGACGGCGGTGTCGGCGGGGGCGCCGGGTTCCGCGTGGGCAGCCCTCGCCAGCAGCAGGCCGTTGGCCCGGTCGGCTTTGAGGTCGACTCGGGCCACGATCCCGTCGCGCAGCAAAAAGGGCAGCACGTAATAGCCGTAGCGGCGCTTCGGCTCCGGGGTGTAGATCTCGATGCGGTAGTGGAAACCGAACAAGGCCTCAAGGCGCCGCCGCTCAAAGACCAGCGAGTCGAAGGGGCTCAGCAGTGCGCGACCGGTGGCCGTGCGGGGCAGTTTCGCCTCGACGTGCCGGTAGACGGGCTTGTTCCAGCCGGTCACAGTGACGGGCAGCAGCCGTCCCGCTTCGAGGAGGTGGTCCACTGCGATGGCGGACGGACGCATGGGCGTCCGGAAGTAGTCCGCGAAGCAGCGCAGCGTGCCGATGCCGTGGGCCCGGGCGGCGGCATCGATGAGGCGTACCAGCGCGGCCTCCTGGTCCGCTTCGGCGTCCGGGACCGCCGGATCTTTCTCCGGCCGTCCCGACAGGACCTTGGCTGTGAGGGTGTAGCGCCGTTCAAAGGACTCCGTGCGGGACGCGGCCGAAATGAGGCCCGCTTCGAAGAGGTGCTCCAGCACCCGTTTCACGGCGTTCCAGTTCCAGCCCCAGTTGTCCTGCTGCCGGTCCTCCACATGGCCAAGGTGCGCGGTGAGTTCGGCGGCGGTCATTGGCCGGCCGGCGGCCAGGGCCTCAAGCACCCGGGACGCGACACCGTTCCTGAGCTCGGGGTCCATGGAGTGCGCCCCCACCCATTTCCGGCTTTGCCACAGGACCAGGTCCTGAAAATGGTCGGGGCGGATGAAGCTGGCCTCGTGGGCCCAGTACTCCATCATGCGGCGCGGGTGGGTGCCCGCCATGCGCTGGAGGATGGCGCGGTCGTAGTTGCCCAGCCGGGAGAAGAAGGGCAGGTAGTGGCTCCGGGACAGCACGTTGACGGAGTCGATCTGGACCAGTTGGAGCCGGGCAAAAGTACGGCCCACCGCCCGTGCAGTCACGGGTCCGGCGGGCCGTACTTTGTCCAATCCCTGGGCTGCCAGTGCGATCCGCCGGGCCTGCTTGAGGCTCAGCACTTCCTGCACGTCAGTCCCTTCGTTGGATGGTCAGGACCAGCTTATGCGCTGGCGGGCTCATCCCCGGAGCGGTAGGCGAGGACTTTCTCTTCCAGCGGGGCCTCGCCCGGCTGGCACGTCTGGTCGAGGGAAATCACCCCGTAGGTCCAACCTTCGCGGCGGTACACGACGGACGGCGCCTTGGTCTCCTTGTCCACGAAGAGGTAGAAGTCGTGACCAACGAGCTCCATGTTGTCGACGGCGTCGTCGAGCGTGAGGGACGCGGCGGGAAAGACCTTCCGGCGGATGAGCACGGGCGAGTCTCCGGCCGGGATGTCATTCTCGACCTCGTACGGCGACTTCTCGGCGGGAGCGGCCTTGGGCTCCAGCCAGTGGTTGGCCTCTTCGTAGATGGGCTCGCTGGTGCTCGCGGGCTCGAGGGTTGCCGTGGCCTCGGTGACGGATTTCGGGGTGTGCCGGCCATGGTGGACCTTCTTGCGGTCCTTCGCGCGGCGCAGGCGTTCAAGAAGCTTGTTGTAGGCGAGATCGAACGCGGCGAATTTGTCTGCGGCGCTGGCTTCGGCACGAATCACGGGGCCCCGGCCGAGGACGGTCAGCTCTACCGTGAGCATCTCGTCGGTCTGGCGGGCTTTGGTCTCCTTGGTTACCTTCGCGTCCACCCGCTGGACCTTGTCGCCCAGTGACGCGATCTTCGAGATCTTCTCGTCGGCGTACTCGCGGAACCGGTCGGAGACCGTCAAATTACGTCCGCTGATCATGAACTCCATGGTGCCCTCCAAATGACTTCGGTGACACGACGGCGGCACTTCCCGGGGCTGTTCTGACTGACAGTCGAGCCCCTTTCCGAGCCGCTATCGACAGGTACATCTGTTCTTGGTACCCATCTTCGACGTTAGTTCATAGCCCCCTCTTATTCATCCTTTTTTGGTTTATTTTTTTCCTTGACGGGCGCCTTCCCCGCCAACGCACGGCCGGCGTCACCGAAGTCGAGCGTGACCGGCGGGCGTGTCGCGGCGAGGACGACGGCGCCACTCACCAGCGCGCCGGCCGCGCGCAACGCCCGGGCAGCCTCGGCCAACGTAGCCCCGGTGGTGAGCACGTCGTCGACGATGATGCACTGCTGTCCCTTGACCCTGGGAGCGAACGGGCCGCGCCGGACCCGCATGGATCCCCGCACCCGCTGTGCCCGGTCCCCGCGCCCCAGCCCTTTTTGTCCGCCGCTTTGTCCGCCGCGCGCCCGCGGCAGTCCCGGCAGTCCCGGCAGTCCGGGGAGGCGGTATCCGGCCCCGGGGGCCGCCCGTGAGGCCGGCCTCCCGGTCGGCGGGGCCCGCAGCACCGTCTTCCGGAGGGCATGGACGGTGGTGAATCGGGAGTGCACGCCGGCTCCCGGGGGCCGCCGCATTCTGCCGAGAAGCACGTGGACCGGGCTGAAACCACGCTTCCGGTAGGCACCGCTGCTGGTGGGCACGGGGACCAGCAGCAGTCCCGGCACCTCCCCTGCAGCAGCCCGTATGGCCCGGGCCAGGCCGCGGGACAACACCTCAGCGAGTTGTCCCTGGCCGTAGCGCTTGAACGACAGCACCGTCTGCGCCAGCTCCGCGCGGTAGGCGCCTGCAGCCACCACAGGAAGGAGCACGGAGCCGTCGACGTCCATCAGGGCCGGGGCTTGTGCTTCCGCCCGGAACGGTTGCCGCATCAACAGCCGGACCTGCCGTCCGCAGCCGCCGCAGAGCGCCAGGTCTTCGGCCCCACAACAGACGCAGTCCACCGGCGCCACGAGTGCCAGGACTTCGGCCGCGGCAGCCGCGGCCCCGTCTGCCAGCCGCGCCAGCGGCCGGCGGTAGCCGCCGCGGTGTCTCGCCGCAGGAATGGCCGCCGGACCCAGATCAGGGTCGGCTGCGCGCGGCGGTCGCCGAACCGCGCCGGTTGCGGCACTGCCGTCCCGGTCACTGCCACTGCCACTGCCACTCCCACTGCCACTGCCACTGCCACTGCCACTGCCATGAGCCTGCCTGGATGTCACCACCTGACAAGGTTCCGCCACCGCGGCGCCTGGCGGCAGCCCCTGGCGACCCTATGTGGAAAATCGCGTCACACGGTCGGGACAGGCACGACCGGGCTGGGCTGCGCTGCGCTGCCGGAACAATGCCCGACGCGCCTGTTGGAGTCCCTAGCCCGGATAGGCCGGATCGATCGGCCCCTTGAGTTGCGGGGACCATCCGTTGCCGAGCCGCTGGAAGATCCCTTCCGCGGACTGCGCGTAGATCTCCTCCGCCCCGTTGCCGGCACTGAGCGCGGTAAGTCCCGGCCACGGCGCGAGTTGCTGCGGCTGGGACGATGTGAGGGACAAAAGCTCCGGTGTGACGGATTCGCTTGCGGAGCCCTTCATCACCGCGACCGTGGTGTCATCCACCCACACGCCCTGGTCCGGATCGTTCGTTGCCAACAAGTTCATCGGCACGGTCAGTTCCTTGGGCGTGCCGTCTGCTGCCCGGACAATGCCCGCGACCTGGACCTTGGTCTTGCCGTTCTGCTCTGTGAGGATGAGGGCCCGGGTGCCCTCGCGTGAGACCCGGAACTCCTTGACGGACCGCCCGGCGAGCCAGGCCGGCGCCAGCGTGACCGTTGGGACAGCGGAGCCTTCTGCCACGTTGACCGGCCGGTAGGCGATCATTTCCGCGGCGCCGTTGGCCCCCGGCCCCGCCGTCCAGATCCAGTCGTACCGGTCGAAGGACGGACGGGTCAGGGTGGCGCGGGTGGTCAGCGCCCTGGCGGGCTGGCCAGGCACGATGGAGTACAGCGTTCCGCGGCCGGCGTTGAGGAAGGCAGCGGACTGCGAGACCGGAGATTCCGCCGGGGCCCGGGGTGCCAGGGCAGAGACAGGCTGGATGACGGGAAGCGGCGAGATCCTGTTGTTCTCATAACGGACCAGATTGTTGTTGCTCACGGCGATCTGGTGGGCGGGGACGTTTTTGTCCCGGACCGGCGGAAGGACAGAGCCATTGTCCTGTACGCGCACCAGGTCCTGGTTGGCCCGGAGCTCGACGTTGATGACGTCGGGCTGGCTGCGGAAGGTAAGGGCGAGCTGGGTCTGCATCCGCAGCCTGTCCTCGTTGGAGGCCTCCACGAGGTCCTTTGCCGTGAGGTCCACCTGGGCGGCGCCGGAGACCACCGGGACCGACTCGCGGGCCAGCTTGATGCCCGAGGGGAAAGCGCTGACCACGGCTCCCTTGAGATACGGGGCCGGACCGCCGAGGAGGGCGCTGGTCATGGCCTTGACGGTCTTCTTCTTGATAAACCACCGGACGTCGGGCACCGCATAGGCGAACGTCGGGTCATAGAAATAGATCGGATAGGCGCCGTAGATGACTTTGAAGGTCTCCTCCGGGATCGCCGTGCCGTCCGGGAGTTCAGCAATCCGCCATTCACCGTCCACCTTGGTCAGCGTGGCGGGGATATTCTCCTTGGTTCCCTCCGGCAGCTGGGTGGCAACCCCATCCACGTCAACGGAGTAGGACACGTCCAGTTCGTAGTTGAAGACGTTTTCGACGCCGGTCGGCACCACGCGCGCGGAGCGAAAGACGAGCACCCGCTGGTCCGGCTTCCAGGTCACGGACGACGCCTGGGTCAGGTACTGGCGTGCCACGGCGTAGTCGTCCTCGTAGCCGCTGCCGGCGAGGTAGAAGTCCTCGATCACGGCGTCCGGCCCGGCCCCCTGACGCGGCGCGGACGGGAAGAACACAGGAGCGTTATTGGGATTCCCTGCGCTCTCGTCCGTGCTTTTCCCCACCGGGCCCGACCGCGGGATCTGGGCGCACGATGTCAGTAGGAACAGCAGCACCGCCAGCAGCATCGCCGTGCGGGTGGCCTTCCGTGGGGTGCGGCTCATGCCCCCTCCTTCGTTCCGGTGCCGGCGGTACTGGTTCCCCGGGTATCGGTTATGCCGGCGCCGGCGGTGCCGGCGTCGTGGGTCCCGCCGTCGGGCATGCTCCCGGCTGCAGCGGGGCCAACGTCGGCGCGCGTTACTGGCGTGGGGTCCAGGAGCAGCATGGTGCGTTCGCCGTCGCCGTGAAAACCGACGTCGACCGGTTCCAGCTGGAGTGGGGACTTCGTAATGGCCTCGCCCTGGCGCAGCGCGAGAGTGAGGCGGAAGTTGGCGCCGATGCCCTTCCGTCCCCACGCCTGGAGCCAGCCGTTGTGGAGTTTCGCGTCCTCCGCCGCGATGGACAGCCCGAGGCCGCTGCCTCCCGTGGTGCGTGCCCGCGCCGGATCGGCGCGCCAGAACCGGTCGAACACTCGTGCCGCTTCCGCCGGGGCCAAACCGATGCCGTGGTCCCGGACCGCGACCGCCACGGCGTTGTCGTTGGCGGCCAGGGAAATGTTCACCGGGCGGCCCTCGCCGTGTTCCAGGGCATTCAGCACGAGGTTGCGCAGGATCCGGTCGATCCGGCGGTCATCCATGTCCACGATGATGCTGCCCGCGGGCGCGTTGAGGGTGACCTCGGAGCCGTACTCGGCGGCCACCGGGGCCACGCCTTCCATCACATGCGACACGAGCTGCACGATATCGCCCGGTTCGGCGTCGAGCGTTGCCACGCCCGCGTCGAAGCGGGAGATCTCCAGGAGGTCGGCCAGGAGGGACTGGAAGCGCTCCACCTGGTGGTAGAGCAGTTCCGCGGACCGCTTGTTGATGGGGTCGAAGTCGTCGCGCGCGTCGTACAGAACTTCAGCGGCCATCCGCACGGTGGTGAGCGGGGTCCGCAGTTCGTGGGAGACGTCGGAGACGAAGCGCTGCTGCATCTGGGACAGGGTCGCAAGCTGGGTGATCTGCTCCTGGAGGCTCGCCGCCATGTGGTTGAACGAAGCCCCAAGCCGGGCCACCTCGTCCTCGCCCTTGACCACCATGCGTTCCTGCAGCTGCCCTGCCGCGAGTTTCTCGGAGACGAGCGCGGCGTGGCTGACCGGGCTGACCACGTTCCTTGTCACGTACCAGGCCACGGCGCCAATCAGCAGCGCCAGCACCGCGCCGCCGGCCAGCAGGACGTTCTGGATCTCGTCGAGGGTCTTTTGGGCGGTGTTGAGGTCATAGATGAGGTACAGCTCGTAGACGGTGCCGTTGAAGGTGACTTTGTTGCCGACGGCGATCCCGGGCCGGTCTTCGGTGCCCACTGGGAACTCCGTGGACGCCCAGAACTGCTCCTTGCCGGAATTCTGCACGGCCGTGCGCAGCTCGGTGGGAATGACGCTGATGGTGAGCTGGTCCGATGCCCGCGATTCGACCCAGCGGTTGCGGGGTTTGGTCTGTTCCGGCATCGCCTCAAAGACATAGCGCCGCTGGATCACGGAGCCGCGGCCCTCGACGGCGTTCAAGGTGTCGTAGACGAGCGTGATGACGCTGGACTGATCGGTGACCTGGGCGCCGTCGAACGTGTCCTGCACCTGCTTGACGTTGTAGCGCGTCTCCGACTCGGCCTGGACAAGCCGTTCCTGGAAGAGGTTGTTGGCGATCTGGTTGGACAGGTACGCGCCGACAACCGCGAAAGACGCGATCGCGAGCATCAGGGTTGTCAGTACGGTCCTGAACTGCAGCGACCGCCGCCACTTGCGGTGCAGTGAGCGGAGGAGGTAGCGGATGCCCGGAAGCAGGCGGGAAGCGCCAATGACGACCAGCCGGGCCACCCGCACGCCCACGATCCGGGCCCGCTTCGCCCAGATCGTGGTGCGGAAACTCATGGCCTGCCAGCCGGCGGGCGGGTCGCTCACCGGACCTGTTCCGGGGTGGCCGTCCGGTGGCTCAGGAACCTGCTTTGTAGCCGACACCACGGACCGTCAATACAACTTCGGGGGCTTCCGGGTCACGTTCGATCTTTGACCTGAGCCGCTGGACGTGGACGTTCACCAGACGGGTGTCGGCGGCGTGCCGGTATCCCCAGACCTGCTCCAGGAGCAGTTCCCGGGTGAAGACCTGCCAGGGCTTGCGTGCCAGGGCGACCAGCAGGTCGAACTCCAGCGGTGTCAGCGAGATCCGCTCGGTCCCACGGCTGACCAGGTGTCCTGCCACGTCGATCGTGACGTCGGCAATCCGCAGCGTCTCGGGTGCCTTCTGGTCGCCGGGCCGCAGCCGGGCCCGGACCCTGGCGACCAGTTCGGCCGGCTTGAAGGGCTTCGGCACATAGTCATCGGCCCCGGACTCGAGGCCGCGGACCACATCGGAGGTGTCCGCCTTGGCAGTGAGCATCACGATCGGGACATCGGACTCGGCACGGATCTGGCGGCAGACTTCAATGCCGTCGATGCCCGGGAGCATGAGGTCCAGCAGCACGAGATCCGGTTTGGCGGAGCGGAAGACTTCCAGCGACTGCCCGCCGTCAGCGCAGAAGACGGGTTCGAACCCGTCATTGCGCAGCACAATACCGATCATCTCGGCCAGCGCCTCGTCATCGTCCACTACCAGAATGCGTGCCTTCATATGTATATATTCCCTTATTGCAATGGCTTTGTCGTATTCCGCGGCGCCCGGGCATGGCGCCGCCGGTAACCGGGCGGCCCACCGATGCCGCCACCGGGCATCCGGCCGGCTGTGACAAACCCCCGTCCATCCCGCATGCTGTGGACAGCAATACATCACCCAGCCAGGCACC
Organism: Pseudarthrobacter kochi; assembly: GCF_055412805.1. Lineage (NCBI taxonomy): Bacteria > Bacillati > Actinomycetota > Actinomycetes > Micrococcales > Micrococcaceae > Pseudarthrobacter > Pseudarthrobacter kochi. The sequence goes on along the minus strand of NZ_JBVAYV010000059.1, from coordinate 2,583 downwards.
CCAGGAGGATTCTGTGAGCACCCCGATCTACCAGCTGGCCCTCGGCGCTGACTTCGCCCGGCTGCAGCCGGAGCTGCAGGAGTACTTCTCCCTCACTCCCGGCTCCGGGCACTTCGGCGTCGGCGAGGGCGTGTTTGACGTGGTCGGCTGCCGGCAGAGCTGGCTCCGTCCCCTGCTGCGCCTCGCCGGCGGCGAGCAGGCGTTTTTCCCGGAATACGGCGAGGGCATCCGGTTCCGGATCGAGAACCACGCCCACCTGGACCCGTTCGGACGCTCCAGCCTCACCGCAAGGCGCGAAATCTTCTTCCCGGGCACCACCCGGCTGTTCCACGACACCACAAGCTTCGATGACTCCGGCAGCCGGCACGGCCTGCTCGATTACGTCGGGAGGTACCGGCGGCTCGTCACGGACCTCAACCTCAGCGTCACGGACGGTGGCCGGCTGCGGGGTGTGTCGGAGGCATCACGGCTGTTCCTCGGCCCGCTCCGGATTCCCCTGCCCGCCGCGCTCGATGCCAAGGCCTACGCCGAACAATGGTGGGCGCCCGGGGAAGGCACGGCCGGCAGGCACCGGATCCAGGTCAAGGTGATCCAGCCGCAGCTCGGGCTGATCCTGGTCTATGCCGGGCACTTCGACTATCGGCTGGAACCGTACCCCGGCGGGGTGGCGGCGCCGGGCTACCTGCCGGACCATGCCCGGCCGGACCGCTGGGAACGACGCAGCTGACGGCGGCGCCGGCCGGCGCTAGCCGACTGCGAGCTGGTTGAGGCCGTCGGCCACCTGTGTCAGCCGGGTCAACACCGCCGTCGCGGACGACGGCGAATGCCTGGCCAGCCCGTCCGAGGGTGTGACGCGCAACCCGCCGAGCGTCGCGGCAGTCAGGCCCAGTTGGCGCCACGGCCGCCAGACAGTTTCCACGACGTCGCCGACGCGGGGCAGCGCGGCGGCGGGGCTGGAGACATCAAGCGCTCCTGCCCACAGCCTTTTCCCCGCCTCCACTGCGCCGGCGAGCTGTTCCCACTGGCGTGATGTGAGAGCGCGCAGGGGCACGGCGATCCCGTCGGCCCCCGCCGCCAGTATCCGGTCGAAGGGCGCCTCGACTTCCGGGACGCAGACAACGACCTCGACGGCGCCGGCCTCCCGCAGCGCGTCGATGACCAGCTGCCAGGAGTCGGTGGCTTCCTGGCCGGGGACCGAGCGCAGGGTCCGGTAGCCGCTGGAGGTGGGGATGGTGCCGGCCAGCACGGATGCGATCTCCGGCTCGTCGATCTGGACCACGATGCGGGCGCCGGGGGCCGCGGCGGCCACCCGGCTCAGGTAGCTTCCGGCCCCCGCGGCCAGGGACGCCGCGAGGTCCCGCCGGGCGCCGTAGTCGATCAGCGCACGCTCCCCGTTGTGCAGGTGCAGTCCGGCGGCGAGGCTCAGCGGGCCGCGCAGCTGGACCTTGAGGTCCGTGGCCGGGGTGTCCTCGGCGCCGATCACGTCGGCCAGGATGTTGATGTCGGTGGAGAGCGCCGAGCGCGCCCGCTTGAGGTCCTTGCCGGGCCGGTCCACGATCCGCCAGCCGTGGGGCTGGACGTCCACGGAAAGGTCCACCAGCAGGGAGGCTGTCCGGCCGAGGGCGTCCGATCCGACGCCCCGGTCCGGAAGCTCGGCCAGGAACGGGAAGTGCGGGCTGCCGAGTTCACCGCGGATGATGCGTGCGGCTTCGACCGGGTCTTCGCCGGGCCAGGTACCCAGTGCGGTGGCGGTGACCTGCTGCGGCTCCGCTGCCAGTGGTGCTGCCACGGCTAGGCGGTGGCGGAGACGGCCGGGCCGGCTGAACCGGGGACTTGGCCGGCGGCCCGGGCGCGCGCGGAATCCGCGGCCTGGGTATCTGCGGCCAGGGAGGCCTGGTGGTCTTCGGCAATGGCTTCGTGGTGCCTGATGACCTCACCGATGATGAAGTTGAGGAACTTCTCGGCGAACGCCGGGTCCAGGTGGGCCTCGGCCGCGAGCCGCCGCAACCGCGCGATCTGCGCCGTCTCCCGGCCCGGGTCTCCGGCGGGAAGTTTGTGGGTGGCCTTGAGGAATCCGACCTTCTGGGTGGCCTTGAACCGCTCGGCGAGAAGGTAGACGAGGGTGGCATCGATGTTGTCGATGCTGGAGCGGATCGACAACAGCTCCGCCATCACCGCGGGATCCACCTGACCGGCCAGTGAGCTGGCCCCGGGGTCATAGGAATCGGCGTTGGCGTCGGCGTCCGGATAAGTCTGGTTCTGCTCGGTCATTGACCCAGTCTAGGTACCCCACGGTTCCAAACCGTTCAACGCGGCCCGGGCCGGCTGATGCGGGGGCCTGCCCCGGTGCGCAGTTTGAGTGCGTTTGCGTGTGTTGAGGTGCGTCCATTCTCCACAAATGGCCGGTATTAGGACTGCCATCCCGGCCATCTGTGGCAAATCGACGGCTTGGTGGCCGCCCCGTTGCCCGCCTAGCCCGAGGTTTTCATGAGGGTGGGGCCCGCAGGGTGTGTTTAAGCGACGAAAGGTGCTTCTGAACTGGGAAAATAGTGTTGTTGACGCACTGTTCTACCGGCTGAAAGA
>NZ_JBVAYV010000058.1:0-13918 GCF_055412805.1 Pseudarthrobacter kochi | reverse complement strand
TTTCGGTGGTCAATGGGTTCTAGACAAGCTCCATTTTCCTTGAAAAGACGGGCATTCTCGGTTTAAACCGCCGTCGGCGCCCCGACCATCATCGGTGGATCAAGGCTAAGGCACGGCAAAATGCCGGCCTGTGCGCGTGGAACGCGCAGAGAAAGCAAAAGCGCCCGCCCCAGTCAAGGGACGGACGCTTTGCGTGGACTGGAAGCTAGATCGAGTATTCCGGAGCGGCCCAGACCACAACTTCCGGGTGCTCGTAGAACCGGTACCCCTGGCCGCGGACCGTCCGGACGGTGTTGGCGAGGCGGCCGAGCTTGGAGCGCAGGCGGCGGATGTGCACGTCGATGGTCCGCTCGTTGGGCACCTCTTCGGCGTTGCGCCACAGGCCTTCGAGCAGCTCGTCGCGGCCCACGGTGCGGGTCCCGTTCTCGACGAGGTAGTTCAGCAGCTCGAACTCCTTGAACGTCAGGTTCAGGGATTCGCCGTCGAGCGCCACTTCGCGGCGGGCAAGGTCGATCAGCACGCCGGACGGACGCGGGTCCTGGGGCTGCTGCAGGCGGGCGGTCTCGGCCCGCTGGCGGGCGCCCACCGTGGGGTCACCGAAGGTGGAACGGACGACGTCGAGCGCCGAGCCGGGTGCGCTGGCGGGGGCGACGGCGACGGCGGCGTAGCTTTCAGCGCCGGAGACCAGGGACTGGGCGTAGGCCCGGATTTCCTGGGCCAGCTTCGCAATGGAGGTGCCGGCAGCCGCCGCGGTTTCCTCGTCGATCCCCATGTAGAGCACGAACCCGCGGGCGACGTTGTCGCTCGGGACGGGACGGACGGGGCTGCCGCTCCCCGGGGCAATCACGGGGGTCGGGGCCGTGGCCGGGGCCGGCGGAACAGCGCGGAGCTGTCCGTAGGAGTTGGGGTTGTATCCCTGCGGCGCATAGCCCGGGGCGGGGAAGCTGTTGCCGGCGCCTGCGGGGGCAAAGGATGCCCGGCCGCCGAAGCCCTGGCGGATACCGGAGGCCTGGCCGGCCTTGCTGGCGTTACGGACGGAGATGTGGACGTATCCGGATGCAACTGACATGGATTGCTTACCTCAATGTGAATGGCCGTCATCGCGGCTCGAATGCTACTTTTCCCCGCAATGAAAACTGGGGAGGGGCGCCCGACGCTGGGCTGGGGGCGAATGCCTAGAAACCTTTGGGGTGTAAAAGTTAGGCGTGCATTCGACAACAGCGCTTCTCGGTACCAGCGGGTGCGCTGATCCAAAAAACTGCGGCTGCAGGTGCTGTTGAGTTCTTGTTCACAATTGAAGTGTGCAACGTAACAATGACAACTTGCAAGTAACAATGGACGCTAAAGTCCACGATGTGAGACAAACCGCGGAATTGTAGCGCAGATCACAATTCTGCCCGCCCAATAAAATAACACTTGTTCTGTTTAGTCGGCGGCCGAAGGGCCGATAGACCCGAACATAATTCGATCAAACCCGGCTTACTTCCAAAATTATTCACAGTAGGCCCGAACCATCAAACCGTTCGCCTACTTACGATTGGATGTCCAGCGTCCCACAGAGTGGTCACCGGAGGATCCGGGAAATGGCGCCCGTCCAGCGGGTCCGGATGTCCAGCTCGCTAGGCTGGGATTCACAGGCGCCGCACAGGATCCCCAAAGCCGTGCTTAACCGGCAGATCGGAGAGTTGTCCCATGGCCACCTCGCACTCCATGACCAACAACCTCCCCCAGCTCAGCCATCCGGATGGCTCTCCCATCCGCGCCCTGGTCGTGGACGACGAACCCAGCCTTTCCGAGCTCATGAGCATGGGACTGCGGATGGCGGGCTGGTCGGTGGCCGTCGCCGCCGACGGGCCTGAAGCCATGAAGCTTGCCAAGGAATTCCGTCCCGACGTGCTGGTGCTCGACGTGATGCTTCCCGGATTCGACGGCGTTGAGCTGCTGGGCCGGATCCGGGCCTTTGCGCCGGAGGTGCCGGCCTTGTTCCTGACAGCGAAGGACGCCGTGCAGGACCGCATCACCGGCCTGGCTGCCGGCGGCGACGACTACGTGACCAAGCCGTTCAGCATGGAGGAAGTGCTGCTGCGGCTGCACCGGCTGGTCCAGCGCTCCGGAGTGGCTGCGATGGATACCGCCGAACTCGTCGTCGGGGATCTGGTCCTGAACATCGACACGCGGGAAGTGCGCCGAGCGGGTGAGGAACTGCACCTCACCGCCACCCAGTTCGAGCTGCTGCGCTATCTCATGGAGAACCCGAAACGCGTTGTCAGCAAAGCCCAGATCCTGGACCGGGTCTGGGACTACGACTTCGGCGGGCAGGCCAACATTGTGGAGCTTTACATCTCGTACCTGCGCAAGAAGGTCGACGCCAACCACCCGCCCATGATCCATACGGTGCGCGGCGCCGGCTATGTCCTGAAGCCGGCGGACTGATCCGTGCCTGACCGCTCCCCCGAGGTCCACGGCCCAGGACTCAGCTGGCGCAATCCCGCCACCTGGCACCTGCGCACCCGGCTTGTCCTGGTCACCATGGCCCTGCTTGTGGCGATCTGCGGCGCGGTCGGCATCGTCAGCTATGCCTCGATGGATTCCTTCCTGACCAGGCAACTCGACAAGCAACTGGTGCAGGCCGCCGACCGCGCCCGCGAGTTTGGCCGCACCGGCGGCCGCGCCGATCCCCTGGACGCACGGGGCCAGGGCATCGGCACCCTGAACGCCAGGATCGTGGACGATTCCGTCCGCGGCGCCGGCTTCCTCGCCGACGACGCCACCCGGAAATCCCTCACCGACGAGGACGACGAGGTTCTCCTCAAGCTCGCCACCCGGAGCGAGCCCGTAAACCGGACACTGTCCGCCGGGGCCTACCGGCTGGTGGCAGCCGAGACCCCGGACGGCGACGTGATCGTCACCGGACTGCCGCTCGCCGAGAAACAGAACACGCTGGCTTCACTGGTCTGGACGATGGTGCTCGTGTCCGCTGGCGGCCTCGTCGTGATCGGCCTGGCCGGGACGGCACTGATCCGCCGGACCATGAAGCCGCTCGATCAGCTCTCCGAAGTGGCCACACAGGTCTCCCGTCTCCCGCTCGACGCCGGTGAAGTGGGGCTCGCCATGCGCGTGCCGGCCGCCGCGGCTCATCCCGGCACCGAGGTGGGCAGTGTCGGCCATGCCCTGAACCTGATGCTGGACAACGTCTCCCATGCACTCGAAGCCCGGCAGAAGAGCGAGATGAAGGTCCGCCAGTTCGTGGCGGACGCCTCGCACGAGCTGCGCACACCCCTGACAGCCATCCGCGGCTACACCGAGCTGATGCGGATGACCGAACACTTCACCCCCGACGGCGCGAAGTCCCTCGCCCGGGTGCAGAGCCAGTCCGAACGGATGACCACCCTGGTGGAGGACCTGCTCCTGCTTGCCCGGCTGGACGAGGGCCAGCCCCTCAAGCTCACCGAGGTCGACCTCACCCAGCTGGCCATCGAGACGGTCAGCGACGAGAAGGTCATGGCCCCGGACCGGGTCTGGCATCTGGAACTCCCGGAGGAGCCGGTGGTGGTCCGCGGGGACGCGACCCAGCTGCACCAGGTGCTGGCCAACCTGCTCTCCAACGCGCGCAAGCACACCGGCCCCGGCACCATGGTGGTGACCGGCGTGAAGCGCGCGCCGGACGGGAGCGCCGTGATGACCGTGACGGACAACGGCGCCGGGATCGCCCCCGAGTTCGTGGACCGGGTGTTTGCGCGGTTCACGCGCGCGGACGCGTCCCGGAAGAATCCCGTGACCAGCACGACGCCGGCACCCGGCCGGCGGCCCCTTCCCCGCCTTCCGATCCACCCGCCCCGGACGCTCCCCGGCCCCCCGGCCGCCGCTGCCTCCGCGACCGTTTCCGCCGCGTCGGCTGAGGGAACCAGCGGGCTGGGATTGTCGATCGTGCAGTCGATTGTGGAGGCCCACGGTGGGATGGTCAGCGTGGCCTCGGTGCCCGGCCGGACCGAGTTCACGGTGCGCCTGCCGGCGTCACCTCCGGCGGGCCGGGGCGGGGCCGCCGCCGGCCAGGCCCGGGAGCAAGCGGCCACGCCGTCGTCGTGATCCCTGTTACCAAAATGTGACTTAGCAGTCCGAGTCCTGTACGGTTTTTAGGGTGCGGCCATCACTAGGGCCGCATATCCGGATGTACGCCAAGCTCTGCCGCCTCCCGGATTCCGCTGGACCAGGCAGAGGCGGGGGACCCAGAGTTCCCGGGCATTTCTGCACATTGCACCCTTGGGGTGAAGCCGACACGTGAGATTCCGTTCGGCCGGATGACCTCATCCGAACCCGACAGCTAACTCCGCAGGCGTTGAGAGGCGATCATGACTGAATTCAAGGCACAATCGCGCCCTGACGGCGCTGCACCGACCCGCTCCAAGCCATCTCGTCACCGCGCCGAGCCGGCCAAGCCCGCTTCCGCGCTGTCCCGGTTTGGCACCAGCGTAGGCTCCACCGGCCGCCGGGCGGCCGTTGTTGCTGCCGCTTGTGCAGTGCTTGTGGGAGTCGGAGCCGCCGGCCAGGCGTCCGAGACAGCCGCCCGCACTGCCAACGCCAGCAACTCCACGGAATCAACCGTCACGGCGGCCCCCCTGACGCACCTCGATTTTGAACGTGTCCGGGTGGCGAACCAGACCCCCGTCCCCAGCGGCGGCGTCGCGGCCCAGTCCACCGAGGTGAAGCCCGCCGAAGCACCGGCCCCGGCGGCTGCCCCGGCCCCCGCGCCCGCCCCGGCACCCGCTCCTGTTGCCGTCGACGATCCTGCCGGCGCACAGGCGTACGCGGCCAGCCAGCTGGGTTCCCATGGCTGGGCCGCCAACGAGATGCAGTGCCTGATGAAGCTCTGGACCAAGGAGTCGGACTGGAAGACGACTGCCACCAACCCGAGCAGCGGCGCCTACGGTGTGGTCCAGTCCCTGCCGGCCGGGAAAATGGCCAGCGCGGGCGCCGACTACCGCACCAACTACCGGACCCAGATCAACTGGGGCCTGACGTACGTCGAGGACCGCTACGGCTCCCCGTGCGGCGCCCTGAACTTCCACTACGCGCACAACTGGTACTAAACAACCGACACCGCGGGCCTCAGGCCCGGACGGAAGCGAGGCCCCAGATCCACTGGATCCGGGGCCTCGCCTGTGCCTGCCGCAGTCCGGCGACGGTGTCGCGGAGCGGCTAACCGCCGGGACGGTTGGGGATGTACTGCACCGCCCATTTGTTGCCGTCCGGGTCGGCAAAGTAGACGAAGTGCCCCCACTCCTGGACGTCGACGTCGCTGACGTCCACGCCGTTGTCCTTGAGCTGTTTGTGCGCGGCCTGGATATCGCTGACCACAAGCTGCAGGCTGGGGGCCGTTCCCGGCGGAGCGTCGTTGAGCCCCTCGCCGATGGCAATCGAGCACCCCGAGCCCGGCGGGGTCAGCTGGACGAAGCGGATGCCGTCCATGGGCCGTTCGTCGTAGTCGGCGTTGAAACCGACCTTGTTGACGTAGAAATCCTTGGCACGGTCCACATCAGACACGGGAACAAAGACAAGTTCAAGTTTCCAGTCCATGCGGCTCAGGCTAGCCCCGGGTGCTGTTTCCGGAAGGGGTTAGCCGGCCACGCCGTAGAGGCGGTCGCCGGCGTCGCCCAGGCCCGGGACGATGTAGGACTTCTCGTTGAGCTTCTCGTCGATCGAGGCGAGCACGATCGTCACGTTGGCGTCGGCAAGCTCCTCTTCCAGCTTCGCCAGGCCTTCCGGGGCGGCCAGCAGGCAGATGCAGGTGACGTCGGAGGCGCCGCGCTTGAAGAGGAACTTGATGGCCTCGCGCAGCGTGCCGCCGGTGGCGAGCATGGGGTCCAGGACGAAGATCTGCCGGTCGGTGAGGTCCTCGGGGAGGCGTTCGGCGTACGTGATGATGTCCAGGGTCTCTTCATCGCGGGCCATGCCCAGGAATCCGACCTCGGCCGTGGGGACCAGTTTGGTCATGCCCTCAAGCATGCCGAGTCCGGCGCGCAGGATGGGGACCACCAGCGGGGTGGGCTTGGTGAAAGCGGTGCCAATGGTGGTGCTGACCGGCGTCTCGATGGTCACCGGTTCGGTGCGGACTTCCCGGGTGGCCTCGTACGCCAGAAGCGTGACGAGTTCCTCGGTGAGCTGGCGGAAGACCGGGGACGGGGTGTTCTTGTCCCGCAGGACGGTGAGCTTATGGGCGACCAGCGGGTGGTCCACAACGAGAGTGCGCATGGGTCAAAACTATCACCCGGCGGCAGGGGGCCCGCCCGTGGGACCGCGGGTCCCGACGTCGTTGGTCTCCCCCGGAGCGCCGCTGCCGGCGGCGCCGTCGCGCAGGTGGACCTCGTTGTCGAAAGTCGGTGCGGGTCCGGCCTGTTCCCGGTGCCGCAGGACATGGAAGAGCCGGTGGGCCAGGATCACTATCCCGACCCAGGCCAGTCCCAGCACCCAGCCGATGATCACATCGGTCATCCAGTGGTGGCCCAGATAGACCCGGCTCATCCCCATCGCGAAGATGAACACCGCCCCCGCCGCTATCAGGCCGACCCGGGCCAGGGTGCGTTTGATCTGCAGGCAGGCGAGGTACACCACCAGTCCGATCACCACCGTGGTGTTGAGCGTGTGGCCGCTCGGGAACGACGGCGAGGTTTCGTAGGGCGGGACGGCGTCGGCGTGGTCCGGGCGGGTGCGCCCAATCAGCTTCTTGCCCACGGACGTCGCGGTCACGGAGACGGCGGCAGCGCCGCCGATCAGGATCAGCGGCCGCCAGGTCCGGCTGGCCCAGATGAGCCACGCCGTGAGGATACTGGCCAGGATGGGCATCCCGATCCCGCCGCCGATGTTGGTGAAGCCCGTGACAAACGCATCCAGGCCGGGGCTGCGGAGCTGCTCCATCATCCCGAGGGTGGGCTTGTCCAGGTTCGCCAGGCCGGCGTCGTCCACGACGTTGTCATAGACCTCGGCACTCAGCAGCGCCAGGACCAGCACCACCACACCGCCGATGAGCATCGTGGCCCACAGCGCCGCGTAGGGCACCACCCATTTGCCCCAGCGCTGCGTCAACCAGCTCTCTGTCCCGGTGTTCACGGTTTCTCCCGAATGTTAGTGCCGGTGTCGTTGCCGGGCAGCCGGGCTGCACAGCTTGCTTACTGTCGAAACTATCATTGAGCCATGACTTCCCCCGAGCCCCGCCATGCCGAATGGATGGGCCTTGCCCTCACCGAGGCGCGCACCGCCCTGGCCACCGAAGACGTGCCGATCGGCGCCGTCGTCATGGGCCCCGACGGCACGGTGCTCGGCAGCGGGCGCAACGAACGCGAGGCACTCGGCGACCCGACGGCGCACGCGGAGATGGTGGCCATCCGTGCGGCCGCCGCCCGGCTGCAGGAACTCAGCTCCCGGGGCGGGAGCGCCGGTGACGGCTGGCGGCTGGCGGACTGCACGCTGGTGGTGACGCTGGAGCCCTGCGCCATGTGCGCCGGCGCCGTGGTGCTGGCCCGGATCCCACGGGTGGTCTTCGGGGCGTGGGACGAGAAAGCCGGGGCCGCCGGGTCCGTGTTCGACATCCTCCGCGAGCGCCGGCTCAACCACTGGGTGGAAGTGTATGGCGGGGTCCGGGAGCAGGAGTGCGCCGCGTTGCTGCGGGACTTCTTCGCCGGGCACCGCGGCGCCTGAACCTGGGCCATCTCGACTCCCCGCGCCGGTGTTCCCGGGAGCCTTACCTGCCGGCGGCGGAGCCTGCCGCGGCGGCCGCCAGGGCGTCGATCCTCTTCTGCCGGGTGGCCGGTGAATCGAGGCTGAACGCGCGGAAGTCGCCCAGGTCCGCGCGGATCCAGTCCTCCACTTCGGCGATCCGGCGCGTCACAGCGGCCGTGGGCGCGTGGAACACCCAGGGAACGATCCGTTCCCTGCCGGGATCGTACTGCCACAGCCCGATGATCCGGCCCCGGTCGAAGATGGGATGGTCCGGGAGGTCCGCCTGCAGCGCGAGCGAACCCAGGGCCTTCGTGTGCTGGTCCTCGTCGGCCAGGAGCTCGGCGGCGTTGCGCCGCAACAGCGTGAGGGAGTCCGTGCCCGCAAGCAGCTGGATCTGCTCCCCGGCCGGCTCTTCAAACGCGGCGAGCCGTTCGACGTCGTCGGGCAGCATCCACAGCGTGTCCCCGGCGGCGGTGGGAACCCCGACCGCGCCGGCCGCGGCCAGCGACGCCTTGCTCTGGGCCACGGTGAAAGCCGTGAACCACTGCGATTGTTTGAAGGTGGCCCCTCCGGTCCAGCCAAGGTAGCGGCGGATCATTTCGGTGCGGGCGCCGTCGTCGTCGAGCGGGCCCGGCGGCAGGTCCCACAGTTCGTAGGCGTAGCGCTGCTGGTCCAGGCGCCCGGTGGCCGGGACCCGGCGGATCCGCCCCTGCGACTGCAGGACGCCAAGGGCGGTGGGCAGCGTGGTGGTGGCGCCCTTCTTCTTGCCGTCCTCTCCGAGGTTCCGCACGGATTCGCCGAGTTCGTCCTTGAGCTGCCGCGGGTCCATCGGAACGGCGGCCTCGGCGAGCGTGTGCAGCACCTGCTCCTCCAACAGGGTGATTTCGCCGCGGTCCACGCCGAGCCGGCCGACCACCTTGACGGCGGCCTCGGCCGCCTCCCGGCCGAGGCGCAGGGCCCAGGCGAAGTCGTCCCGGCCCAGGACGTAGGTGCAGCCGCGCGCCGTCGGGAGTTCCAGGATCCGGTGCGCCAGGACGTCGGAGTCCACTTGTTCTCGGCGGATGCCGGCCCGGGCGAAGAGTGTGAGGTAAGGGTTGGCGCCGCCGACGGAGCGTGCCCAGCCCGCCCGGGCGAATACCTGTTCCGAGGTGCAGCCGGCCAGTGAGCCGTCCAGGCCCTGCTTGTGCCAGGCCCAGGCTCGGAGGCGCTCCCGGGTGAGGGTCCGGGCCGGCGGCGCGTTCGCCGTCAGGGGCTGCGTAGTCAGGGGCTCGGGCGTCATGGGGTCATTGTCCACCAGCGGGTGCGGCTAGGGAATCTTCCGCGGCAGGCTTTCCGGCCCCGCGACGGGCGGCAGCCCGGCCGGGCGTTCCGGGTAGAGGGTTTCCAGCACGGTCCGGGCGGTGGCGTCCCAGCCGGGCAGTCGGTCCCGGGCGTCAACCGCGGCGGCTTTCCAGCGGGCGCGGAGGGCGGGCCCGGACAACCAGTGCCGCAGCACGTCCGTGAGGGGCGCAGGGTCCGCGCCGAGCACCACGGCTGTTCCCGGCAAGACGGCCGCACGTTCCGGCGCGGGCGTTGGATCAGGGGTGCCGGCGGCGAGCGCTTCGACGGCGCCGGTGCCGGCCCGGACCACCACCGGCACACCCCGGGCAATGGACTCCGTGACCACCAGCCCGTAGGTCTCGGCCTGCGAAATGAGCAGGCTCAGGTCGGCGGCGGCCCACTCTGCCTCCAGCGCCGGGCCCCGCAGCTCCCCCGTGATCCCGATGCGGCCCTGCAGCCCCAGCCGCGTCACCGTGTCCCGGAGTACTGCGGCATAGGCGGGATCCGCGGTGTCGGAGCCGATCAGCGAGGCGGTCCACGGCAGGTCCGGCAGGGCGGAGAGTGCGGCGAGGAGCAGTGACTGGTCCTTGTTGGGCAGCAGGGCGGCCACGGCAATCAGGTGCGGCGGCTCCGATCCGGAGGCCAGCGCGGCGGTGTCGGTGCCGGGCAGGGCTACCTGGAGGCCATCTGTTCCGTGCCGGGCCCGGATGCCGGCCGCCGCTGACGTGCTGGTGCAGATCACCCCGGCCGCTTCCCGGAGTGCCCGGCGTTCCAAACCGGCTTGATCGTGGCCGGTGTCATTAACTCCCGAATCCAGCGGCATGTGCAGCAGGATCCAGGCGGGCCAGCCCACAGCCGCTGCGGCCGCGAGTTCCTCCGGCGCCCCGCATGCGAGCAGTCCGTCAACGAGGGTGACCGTGCGCCCGGTGCCGTCGCCGCCGTCGCCGTCGTCGTCGTCGCGCAGGAGGGCGCCCAGCCGTTGCCGGTCCGCCGCGCTGCCCACCGGCCAGTCGCCGTCGACCGGGCAGGTTTCAACCTCCACTCCCAGCGCGGCAAGCTCCCGGGCGAGGGCGGCGTTGTAGACGTTGCCGCCCGAGTTGTGGCGTACGTTGCCGGGCACCACCAGGCGGAGGCGGAGGGCACCCGGCCGCAACCTGCTCCTGGCTGGCACCGAAGTCCTAGCTGGCCTCAAAGTCGAGCGAGTAGCTGGCCCACGCGTCAGGGGTTTCGCGCAGGGTGACGTCCAGCCCGGCGAGCTCGCGTCCGTCCGCGCCGGTGCGGATCCTGGCCGCGACGGCGTCGGCGACGTACTGGGCCAGTGCCTCGGTGGTGCTGAGCCTGCCGGCGAAGTCCGGGTGCTCGTCGAGGTTCTTGTAGTTCAGGCCTTCGAGGATGGAATCCAGCACCTCGCCGGCCTCGCCGATGTCCAGGACGATCGAGTCGTCGTTCAGGGCCCGACGGCGGAAGGTCACTTCCGTGACGAACGTGGCGCCGTGCATGCCCTGGGCCGGGCCGAAGGCGGGGCGAGGGAGGCTGTGGGCGATCATGAAGTTGCGGCGGACAGTCAGGCTGAACACGGATTTACCTCGTGGCTTCTGTTGTGGCTGGGTCGATGGCGGGGTCTCCACTCACCGGGTATTCAATAACGTGGCAGAGCGCGTCCAGTGCGCCGTCGGAGAGCCGCTGGACGACGTCGGGCAGCTCCGCGAGCGGGGACGAGCCGGTCAGGAACACGTCGAACCCGGGATCACGCAGCAGTGAGACGGCCAGCTGTAGCCGGTCGGCGTTGGTGCGGCGGTGGCGGCGCGCCCGGGCCACGACGCCCACCTGGCTGGCACGGATGGAGAGCCGGCGCGCGTGGAAGTCTTCGCCCAGCGGCACGGTGACTTTGCGGTCGGCGTACCAGGACATCTCGATGACGTCGCCGTCGTCGCCGGCAAGTTGCAGGGCCCGCCCGAGGCCTTCTTCCGAGGCGGAGCAGTGGATCACGATGTCGCAGTCCGGCAGGGCGTCGTCGGGGTGCCTGAATTCGACGCCGAGCGTTTCGGCGAACGCCCGCTTCGCCGGGTCGACGTCGACCAGCTGGAGCCGGCCGAGCGGGAAGGAACTCAGGAGCTTGGCCACCATGCCGCCGACGAGGCCGGCGCCGATCACGGCGACACGGTCGCCGAGGCGGGGTCCGGCCTCCCAGATCCCGTTGATCGCGGTCTCGACGGTGCCGGCCAGCACGGCGCGGCGGGCGGGAACGTCTTCCGGAACCACGGTGAGCGACTCCACCGGGACGACGTAACGGTCCTGGTGCGGGTAGAGACAGAAAACGGTCTTTCCCAGCCAGTCAGCCGGGCCAGCCTCGACGACGCCGACGGAGAGGTAACCGAACTTCACCGGGGACGGGAAGGAGCCTTCCTGGTTCGGGGCGGCCATTTCCTCCGCCACGCACTCCGGGACGCGGGCGTTGTGGACCACCAGCTCGGTGCCCTTGCTGATGCCGGAGTAGAGGGTGCGCACCAGCGCCTCGCCCGGGCCGGGAGCGCGCAGATCCTCGCGCCGGAGCTCCCCCTTCCCGGGGCCGACGGTCCAATATGCGGTGGCAGTGGTGGGTTGGGGTGTCTGCTGGTCTGAAGTGCTCATCTTGCTGACGAATCTAGTCCACTGCCCCTTCGCCGGGAAGTCCCGGCGGCCCCGGGCGCGGCGCCGCCCGGGGTCCGGACGGACGGCGTCCGGGGTCTGTTGGGGCGCCGTTTTGTGGATGAGCGCTTTGCTCCGGTAACCTATTGAGGTTGGTGACGTGTCCGAGCGGCCGAAGGTGCAACACTCGAAATGTTGTTTGGTGAAAGCCAACGTGGGTTCAAATCCCACCGTCACCGCCAAGTAGCGAGGCCCCTGCTTCCCTTTGTTTACAGAGGAGGCCCGGGGCCTTTGCTTTATCTAGACGGCCCTCAGCGGTCGCCGCCCGCATGAAGCAGCCGACCAGCCCGCTTGCTCCCGCAGGGTCCGGGCCAAAGAGGCCCCGCCGGCTACTAGAGCTGGCGGGGCTACTTCCTTGTTCCTACTTCTCGCAGGCGATCCCGTCGCCGTCTCGGTCCAGGCTTCGGCTGTATCCGGGCTGTCCCGCGTAGATCGGAGCAGCCCCCGCCTGCTTTACCGCGGTGCAGTTGGCGTAGTAGGCGGCAGGTGCGGGCGCCGGTGCAGGTGCCGGTGGAATGTAGGGCGCTGGTGCGGGCGCCGGCGCTACGTACGGCGCAGGCGCGGGCGCGGGGGCAACAACAACCGCTGCCGCCGAGGGCACAGGTTCGGGTGCTGGCGGAGCCTTTTCACTGGTCGGGGCAAGTTGACCGGTGCAGTCGCCCAGGATTCTTGCCATGGCGTCATGTTCGGCTTGGGTTACCCACAGACTATAGGTTGCCTTGACGGATATCTGTCGGGCCACGTACTCGCACCGGTAGCTCTTTTTCGGCGGCAGCCACGTCGCGGTGTCTCCGTCACCCTTCTGCATATTCGTCGGCCCATCGGTGGACTGAAGGTTGAGGGGGTCATTCGCGAAGGACGTGCGCTGCTCAAGGCTGAGCTGCTGTGCGCCCTTCTGCCAGGCGTCGCTCAATGCCACAACGTGGTCAATCTGTACGGCAGAACTTGTAGCTGCGCCGCGCAGAAAGCTGATGCTCTTGCCGGTGTAGGGATCCGCGAGGTTTCCGCTTTGGACCTTGCAGGGCACGCTGTTCGTGAACTTCACGTCCGTCAGGTCCCGCTTGAGTGTGTCGTTTCTCGTGTCGCAGCCATTTCGATCAACGTCCGCCCATGCCTGGCCGAACATCGCACGGTCGTAGCCGGTCTTTGGAGCACGGCCCTTGATGACGAGCGTATCGAGAAGATCAAGTGCTTTGGTCGCGTAAGCAGGCTGGGTTTTAGGGGCAGCGTAGCTGACCCCTACGGCCACATCCGAGTTGTTATCCGGGTCCAGCGGAGCGCCGGTCTCCGTGGCGGACGCCTTTGGGGAGGGAGTCGAGGAAGGTGTTGCGGAACTGGACGGGCTGGCGGCCCGCTTCTCGCTATCTGAAGCTGCTGAGGCATCCAGATTCTCTTTAGGTTTCGCCGTTGTGGTGAGGCCGCCAACCATGACGAGTGCAAGTGACGCCGCAAGGACGATGCCGCCCGTTTTTCTTCCGCCGGGCAGGCGTGCCCATGAGCGACGGCCGGTGGCGAGGATGAACAGACCCGTCATGGCAGCGAATATGCCGAGGAAAATCAGTGCCCCACCAATTCCACCGCTGGCACCTCCGAGAGCCATGAAAATCAGGGCGAGGGCCCCGACGACGAAGGTGGATGCTTTCGGTTTATTGGGAGGCTTCGGCGCCTCCATCGATAGGTCCCTCGGGCCTAAGAGCGATTTGTAAATATTCAATTGGTGTTCCCCCATTTTGCAGCACCGTAGCGTCTTCGCTCGGTTCCAGACTTAGGACGCTGTCTAGCGCCTAGGGGAGTATATGGCTTTACTTACACTTTCAACCTTCTGTGAAGGCATTCGCTGTGAGGTGCGGGGCCAAGCGCCCGGATTGAGGGGATTCATGCGCGGGTCAGCGTAAGACCTGACCCGCGGAAGCTTGCGACCGGCACGGCGCCGCACCTACAAAAGATTCCTGCAGCTGGCTCCATCGTTTTGAGACCATGGAGCCAGCCTTTGCGGAATCCGGCTCGATCGGTACACCGAAATGGTCTCTCCCCAGAAAGATGCCCGGGCCAGATCCCAACGCAAGAGTAAACGGCTTCGCTTTGGCGGCTCTTCAAGGTTCCCGGGGAATGGTCTGCTGAGATGATTGCTCATGCTGCCATCCGGGCTGCACTTCTCAAGAGGATACGCGATTTGTAGTTGTCCGGGTTCCGGTAT
>NZ_JBVAYV010000057.1:0-14025 GCF_055412805.1 Pseudarthrobacter kochi | reverse complement strand
TCGAAAGAGAGCTCACGCGATGACCGCACCCCATGTTATCGATCCTGCCCGGTTTCTGTCAGAACAGCTCGAGCAGGCCTCCCCGGATCTGATGCGATCCATGCTGACCACCTTCATCAATGCGCTGATGAGCGCCGAGACCGACGCGGTCTGCGGCGCCGAATACGGTGCCCGTTCCGAGGCCCGCGCCAATTCCCGCAACGGGTACCGGCACCGGGACTTCGACACCCGCACCGGTACCCTGGACGTCGCCATCCCCAAGGTCCGGCAAGGCACGTATTTCCCGGACTGGCTGCTGGAGCGCCGCCGCCGGGCCGAGGCCGCACTGACGACCGTGGTCGCGACCTGCTACCTGCTCGGGGTCTCCACCCGGCGGATGGAAAAACTCGTCGAAACCCTGGGCATCACCCGGATATCGAAGTCCCAGGTCTCGGTCATGGCCGCCGACCTCGACGCCCAGGTCGAGGCGTTCCGCACCCGGCCCCTGGACGCGGGCCCGTACACGTTCGTCGCCGCCGACGCCCTGGTCCTGAAGGTCCGTGAAGGCGGGCGCGTGGTCAACGTCCACGCCATGGTCGCCACCGGCGTCAACGCCGACGGGCACCGGGAAGTCCTGGGGATCCAGGCCACCTCGTCCGAGGACGGGGCCGGCTGGCTGGGCTTCTTCCGGGACCTGACCGCCCGCGGCCTGACCGGGGTGAAGCTGGTGACCGCCGACGCGCACGCCGGGCTGGTCGCCGCGATCGGAGCGACCCTGCCCGGGGCCGCCTGGCAGCGCTGCCGCACCCACTACGCGGCGAACCTCATGGCCGCCACCCCGAAAGCGTCCTGGCCGTGGGTGAAAACCCTCCTGCACTCGGTCTACGACCAGCCCGACGCCGCCGGCGTGCACGCACAGTTCGACCGGGTCCTCGACGCCCTCGCCGAGAAGCTGCCCCGCGTCGCGGACCACCTCGAAGCCGCCCGGGAGGACATCCTCGCGTTCACGCCCTTCCCCAAAAGCCTCTGGCGCCAGGTCTGGTCCAACAACCCGCAGGAACGCCTCAACCGGGAAATCCGCCGCCGCACCGACGTCGTCGGGATCTTCCCCGACCGCGCCGCGCTGATCCGGCTCGTCGGAGCCGTCCTGGCCGAACAACATGATGAATGGATCGAATCCCGCCGCTACCTCGGCTTGGACCTCATCCAACAATCACAGACCGTCGGCGCCACCGCAGCCACTGCAGAACAGGAGGACACCAACCCCGAACTGGCCCTCAGCGCCTAACCAAAATCAAGAATCACGCGACAACCGCGTTACACCACGCAAATGGACTTGACCAAGTCCGCTGCCCACTCGGGCGGTGCGCGCCGGCAGGCCTTCGTTGTTCGGGTCATCTGCATAGGCCTGCTGGTGCCTGAGTAGACAGCTCAGGAAAGATGGGTCCATGAAGACCCCAATGACGGCGGCCCACACCTCTTCGACGGTACGGCATACCCGTTTTGACCCTGTGGGGGCCGAAAGCAGCCAACCGTCGGATAGGGCCGTGACGGTTGGTACTCCAGGCTGCCCCTTGCTTATCGCGTTCACGGTCTGGGCCACGATCAAGTGCTGCCGGGCGGTCCGTACTGGTCCAAGTACCGGGTCCGGTACAGTCGTTCTTCCACAGGCACCGCACATGTGAATGTCCCTTTCTAGGGCATGACGTCGCCGGAATTTGGCCCCAGCGTCTGGCCGACATACAGGTTGCCTCCCGGATCGCTGGCAAGAAGCAGCGCCGTAGGCGCGACTTCGGTCGGAAGACCGAAGCGCAGCAGCGGCAGTCCGGCACGTTTCGCCGCCTTCCAGTCCTCTGAAATGCCGTCAACCAAGGGCGTTTCAATGGGTCCGGGGGCGATACTGTTGACCAGCACGTTGTCCCCTGCAGTTTCCAGGGCCAGAGCCTTGGTCAGTCCTACCACCCCGGCCTTGGCGGCACTGTAATGGCTGAGCCCGGTGCCGCCCTTGATGGCCAGCTGGGAGGCAATGTTGATGATGCGGCCCCACTTCTGCCGCCGCATCTGTCCCACCACCTCCCGACAGCAGAGGAAGACGCCCGTCAGGTCGACGGCAATCGTCTCGTTCCACATGGCCAGGGTCATGTCCTCCAGCGGTGATTCGGTCAGCAGTCCTGCGCTGTTCACGAGAATATCTATGCTCCCGAGCTGCGCTCGGGCGGCGGCGAAGGCGGTCCGCACGCTGGCTTCGTCTGAGACGTCGACGGCGATGGTTCCCGCCGCGCCGGATCGGTCGAGGACGGCCACTCTGTCGCCGTTGGCGGTGAAGGCTTCGGCGATGGCCTTGCCGATGCCGCTGGCTCCGCCTGTAACCACTACAGCGCGACCCGCCGTATTTCGGGAGGCGTCAGGGATGTTCATTCTTGTCCTTCCAGGCGTTTTCAGGCGCGCATCTTGATGGTGAGGCCGCCGTCGACTATCAGGGATTGGCCCGTGACATAGGCGGCGTCATCGGAGGTCAGGAAGCCGATCACGCTGGCGACCTCCTGAGGACGTCCGACCCGGCCCCAGGGGATCTCCAGCCCGGCACGCTGCAGGCCCTCGGGCCCGAGCGAGTTCACAGAGTCCAGGGACTGGGGCGTCTCGATGAGTCCGGGAATCACGGCGTTGGCGCGGATGCCTCGCGGTCCCAGCTCTGCGGCTACGCTGCGGATCAACCCGAGCACGCCGGCCTTCGCGGCCGCGTAATGGGCATGTTCCTCCCACCCGTAGACACCGCCGGCAATGGAGGACACGGCAACCATCGCTCCGCCATCGGTCATCCGCACGGACCCGGCCCGCAGTGTCCGCATGACCCCGGTGAGGTCGACGTCGAGCATGTCGTCCCAGCGCTCATCCGTCATCTCGCCCAGGGGCGAGTTGCGCAGGATTCCTGCGTTGGCCACCGCGTAGTCCAGACGGCCGTACTCCGTCAGGGCGCGTTCGGCGAATGCATCGACGGACGGGGTGCTGCGAACATCCACCTCGTGGACGACTCCCTGGCCGCCTGCGTCGTTCACCAAACGGAGGGTTTCTTCCGGGTCGTGCGGGTCGCCGGGAAAGGTGCCGATGACCGAGTGCACGCCGCGTTGGGCGTAGTGGACCGCGAGTGCCCGTCCAATGCCGCTGGCCGCTCCGGTGATCACGACCACCTTCGTCAGCGGCCTCATGGTGATACTTCGTGAGGGTGGTCCTCGAGCAGGGCCTCTACCGGCGGCTTGGCGGCGATCATCAGGAGGCCGGAGAACAGCGTTCCGGCCGCGCCGACCCACAGGGCTGCAGTGCCGGTTCCCGCGCTGGCTGCCGCTGCCGTGAACAGTGCACCGCCGAGAATGATGCCGGGCTGGCTCATTGCGCCGATGAAGGCGGTTCCGGTGGCACGGCAGCTAACGGGGTAGCACTCGGCCATGAAGTACTGGATTGCGGCGTACGGTCCGACCAGGAAGAACAGTCCGGCTCCGTAGGTGACGATGATCATGAAGGGGTCCGTGGCGAAGGGGCTGAGCATGATGGAGAAGGAGATGCCGGAGAGAATCCAGCCGCCGATGATGGTCCGCTTGCGGCCGATCTTGTCACCGAGCCAGCCGTGGAAAACGTAGCCGAAGTAGGCCAGCATGTTGATGACGATCAGCATCCAGAAAGCATCGGAGAGTTCGACACCCTTGGCGTTTTTCAGGACTGAGCTGCCGAGGATGCTGAAGATCATGATGCCGAAGAAGTTGAAGATCCAGGCCAGCGAGAAGACGATCGTATTCCGGCGCAGCTGCGGTTCCCAGATGCGCTTGAGCGGGGCCGCGGAGGAGTGTTCGACGCCGTAAGCGCGGGCCAGGGAGTGGGCCTCCTCGGTCTTGCCGCTCTTCTCAAGTTCAGTCAGCTTATGGTGCAGCTCAAACTGAGGGGTTTCCTTGAGCTTCTTGGCAATGACCCAGACGATGATCGCCGCCGGAACAGTCGCCATGAGATAAAGGGCACGCCAGCCCAGGGAGGGGAGGAAGGCGAGGGCGAGGGCGCTGGCGAGCAGGAAGCCCAGCGGCCAGCCGCCCTGGATGAAGGAGTAGTGGAAGCCGGGGCGCTTGCGCTTATCGGCGACTTCGGTGACCTGGTAGACCTCGTTCATGTATGTCGCGTTGACGGCCTGCTCCGAGAATCCGAGCCCGCCAAAGGAACGCACCAGCACGACCAGGCCGTTGCTGAGGAACGGGATTCCGGTCGGGATCAGGGCTGTCAGACCGGAGACAATCGCGGTGCCGCCGATGGTGGTCATCATGCCCTTGCGGCGGCCGAGCCGGTCAATGATGGGGCCGATGCCGAAGCAGACGATCGCGGTACCGACGGCGATCCAGGTGTTGATTGCGTAAGCTTCGGTCTCGGTCCAGCCAAACTCTTCCTGCATGGCCGGCAGGAGCGTGCCGAAAAGTCCGTAGTCGAACACGGCTACGGTCCAGGCAAGCAGGGCCAGCACGGTGGCGGTGGTCGTGTGGCGCTTGGAGAATACCGGGAAGCGGCGTTTCTCGTTGGGTGCGGGTGTCGTCAGGTCGACGTCGGGCTGCTGGATGGTCATTACTGGTTTTCCTTTCGGGGGCTGCGGGTGAGGAAGGAATCGGCGATCTGGTCAAACGTGAGCCAGCTGACGCCCTCGTGGGAGTTGATGTGTTCGATGAGGCGTTCGAGCATGAGCAGGACCTGGGGGCGGCCCGAGACATCCGGGTGGATTGTCATGGTGAAGACGGCCTGATCCATTTCCCGGTAGACCCAGTCGAACTGGTCGCGCCACATTTGTTCAATGTCCCTGGGGCTGACGAAGCCGTGGGAGTTCGGGGCCGCCTTGATGAACATCATGGGAGGAAGATCGTCCAGGTACCAGTTGGCCGGGATCTCGACGAGGTCGGTCTCCTTACCCCGGACGAGCGGCTCCATCCAGGTCTCCGCGGCCTTGGTGTAATCGATCTTCTTCCAGCTGTCCCCGACACGCACGTAATAGGGCTCAAAATCGCGGTGCATCAGGGAGTGGTCGTACTTGATCCCGCGTTCCAGGAGGATCTCGTTGGTGACCGGGGAGAATTCCCACCAGGGTGCGACGTAGCCTGTGGGGCGGCGGCCGGAGACCTTTTCGATGAGTTCGATCGACCGGTCCAGGATGGCGGTCTCCTGCTCTCGGGTCATGGCGATGGGGTTTTCGTGCGAGTATCCGTGCACGCCGATTTCGTGCCCCGCGTCCACGATCATCCGGGTCAGGTCCGGGAAGGTCTCGATGGAGTGGCCGGGCACGAACCACGTGGCGGGAAGGCCGTACTTCTCGAAAAGGCGGATAAGGCGGGGGCCGCCGACCTCGCCGCTGAACAGGCCACGGGAGATATCGCACGGGGAGTCCTCGCCCCCGTAGGAGCCGAGCATTCCGGCTACGGCGTCCACGTCGACGCCGAACGCGACTTGGATGTCCTTAGTCATGAGATCAACCTTTCACTGCGCTTGTTGTTGAGGTTTGGTTGTTGCGGGTTGGTTTCGGGGTGGAACTAGTCAGGAAGCATGCCCCGGCGGGCGAAGGTGTCCGCAATTCGGGCCGCGGGGGTATCCAGCCTGAGCAAAAGGCTCAGCAGGATCAGCGACTGGGATGGCCTGAGCAGCCCGGAAGGTATGGCACCGGCCGCGCGCAGATCGGCACCGCCGCCGTCGCCGTAGCGGGGAACGACGGCGCCGGCTTCCACCCGCGTGCTTGTCACCACCACGACGCCGGCCGCGGTAGCATCGGCGAGCTGAAGGCACAGGTCGCGGTTGGCGTTGCCGGTGCCAGTCCCCTGGAGCACAATCCCGGCCGCGCCGGCCTGAAGGGAGGCCCGCAGGAGTGTTGAGTCCGCTCCCGGGTAGGCAGCTATCAGGTCCACGCGCGGCGATCCGGCACCGACGCCCGGCAACGGCAGGGGTGCTAGCCGGGATGGTGCCTGCTGCATCTGGACTTCGCCGGTATCGGTCACCGAGCCTGCGGTTCCGAAATCCGGGTTAGCGAACGCATCAAGCCGGGTTGTGTGGCTCTTTCGTACTCCCGCCGCCGGGAAGATGGTCCCGGCAAACGCCAGAAGTACGCCCCTGCCCCGGGCCTGCGGGGAACCGGCGATGGCGATCGCGCGCGACAGATTTCCGGGACCATCCGGCACCCGGGAGTCGGCCGCCTGCTGCGCCCCGGTGAACACCACCGGGCGGGGATCATCGTGGACGAGATCGACAAGGTAGGCCGTCTCCTCCATCGTGTCCGTACCGTGGGAAACGACAACACCCAGAACCTGGGGGTCTGCCAGGGCCTGCCTGATCCATGCGCAGACGACGACCATGTCATCGACCGTCAGCAGGTATGAACCCTTCCGGAAAACATCGACCACACGCACCGGATGCGACGCCGGTACTCCGATACTGGCGAACACCTGCTCCCCCGTGTCCGACGCCACTGCGGCTCCGGCGGTCCCCGACGCACGGGAAGAGATTGTCCCTCCCGTGGACAGCAGCACCACGTGGGGAGCGCCCAATTCTGTGACAGTCATTTTCACTCCGTTTGCTTTGCACCTTTTGCCAAGGCGCGTACCCAATCGATTGGGTTGATGGATAAAAAAATATCCTGGCCATGTTTCCCGCAGTAACGACCGGGCGTTTCCACAATGTAAATTCGTCTCCGCCAGGTTCCGGCATTAACGCTACCCAATCGATTGGGTAGCCCGATGAACTGACTATAGAATGTGAAGTGCGGCACGTCAAGGGTCCGGAGGTCAGGGATCCGCAGGTCAACGTGCACGCTTGGTGATGAAGAGGTATTTGCGCTGAGGCAGGGGAACATATGGAAGACAGCACGGCCGGTGGCCGCACAGTCACGCTGAAGGATCTCGCGAACGAGCTTGGCATCCACCCGTCGACCGTGTCCAGGATTCTGCACTCCGGCTCCGAAGTGGCGCGGGGGGCGGCCTCCGTTGCAACTGCCGAACGCGTGCGTGATCTGGCACGGAAGCGGGGCTACTCCCCGGACCCTCAGGCGGCCGGTCTGCGGACACGGCGCACCCACCTTCTGGGTGTCATCGTGCCCCGGCTTTCGGACCTCGTACTTGCCATAATGTACGAGGGCATTGAAGAGGCCTCAGCTGAGCTCGGCTATTCCACGTTTGTCATGAACTCCCGGGACGACCCGGAGGAACAACGCCGGAAAACGGACACGATGCTGGCCCGCCGGGTGGACGGGCTGATCATCGGAGACGCCCATCTGGACAGCACCCTGTTGAGGGATCTGACCGCCCGCAAGGTCCCGTTCGTGCTCATGAACCGCCGCGTACCCGGTTATCCGTCCGCCACCTGCGACGACATCCTCGGCGGCCAGCTTGTGGCCGACCATCTGTGGAGCAAAGGGCATCGGAACGTAGCCGTGATCGCCGGTGAGCCCTACGCCAGCACCGCCGTCGACCGGACAGCCGGTTTCGTCGACCGATGGCAATCCCTGGGCGGCAAGATTCCCCAGGAAGCCGTGGTCTGGTCCCGGTTCGACACTGCCGGCGGAAGGGAAGCGGCCGAGACAATCCTGACCGACGGCAATCCCTGTCCCACGGCCCTGTTCGCCGTCAATGACTTCGCCGCGATCGGCGCCATGGGATCATTGCGGTCCCATGGACTCACGGTCGGCCATGACATGGCGGTCGTGGGTTTCAATGACACATCCCTGGCCTCGGAGCTTCCGATCCCGCTGTCCTCGGTCCGTTCCCCCATGCTGGACATCGGGCGGACGGCGGTACAGCTCCTGCAGCGCGTCCTTGACGGCGAACACGTCGAATCCATCAGGTTGAAACCAACCCTGTGCGTGCGGGAAAGCAGCGCCCGAGGCAACACGGGATGATAGTCACCTTGAAGTTCCTCAGCCCGAGTTCCCGAGCGCGATTGCCCTGCGGGATACCTCATTGCGATGCCGCGACGATGCCCAAGGCGAGCAAGCAAGTGGCGCGTACTTCGCCGTCGGACAAATCCAGTTTGAGGAGCTCCTCGATTTTCCGCAGCCTGTAGCTGAGCGTGTTCCGGTGGATGAAGAGCTCCTCGCAGATCTTCGCGGAATTCCCACTGAGGCGCAGGTAAGCGTCGAACGTCTCCCGCAACGCGCTGCCGCCGTCGGAGGCCAACGGGGCCAACAGCCGCTCACACATCGCCACCAGGCGCGGGCTGGGCAATCCCCGCACGATGCCGGCGAGATCGGCCAGCGGCGCTTGATGCACGCCGGCCGGCCCAACGTTACGGCGGGCAAGCTGAAGCGCCAGCGGCAATTCGCTGAGGCTCAGGGATTCGGAGACGACGACGGACAATTCCGGAGCGTCCGTAAAAAACCCCCTCGTGTCATCCAGCAGATCGGCCGCCCCGTGCCGGTGCTGCAACAGAATAGTCGTGAGCCCGGCTTCCTCCATGAACCGAACCGTGCTGAAACCGGCCTGCAACCCCACCCTTGCGCGCCATGCGATGGCACGCAACTTGGCGGGAGCTACTTCTTCGGAACTGCCGATCAGCACCGCGCCCCAGTAGCCGTCAGGATCAAACCCGGATTCGAGGGCGTAGCACCGCAGTGGGGCCAACGGCTCACCGCGGTCCGCATAGAGAGCGTCAATGAAGCGCGCGGCCTCCCGGGAATGGAGGGGTGAATGCGACCCGAGGGTGTAGCTCAGCTGCATCGCGATGACTGCAGCGACGGGGCCAAGAATGGGCTGCAGCACGATGTCGCTCCCGATTCCCTCGATGGCAAGCCGGAATTGCTCGGAATCGCCGCTGGGCAGACGCAGCGTAGTCCGCGCGGTCCCACCGTGGGCCGCGCCCGCAGACACGAGCTCGAACGCATTCTGATCGATCACGGCCACCCTCGCGTCGACGGCGTTCGCCACCCGCTCCAGCACTTCGGCCAGGGAATGTCCGTCTGCCGCCAACCGGGTGCATTCGTCTGCCAGCTCCCAGCCCTTCCGCAGCTCCGCGTAGCGCTCGGTGGCAATAATCTGCTCCACGTGCCGCATGACGAGCACAAATGGCACCTCCGGCGGAAGCTGCAGCAGGGGCAGGCCGCGCGCCTCACAGGCGTGGAGCAGGCCGGCCGGCAGCTCGCGGTGCGCGGCACCCAGGCCGAATGCCAGTCCGGAGACCGGCACCGCGATCAGCCGTTCCACGTAGGCGTCCCAGGTCCTGAAGTCCTTGACGTTCAGGCCCATGCCGTTAGTCAGCACAAGGGCATTGACGCTGAGGAAGGGCGTGGGATCCATATGTTCGGTGGGTGCGCACCAACTGATGGGCCGGTTCAGACGGTCCTCGCGGCCCGGCACACGAAGACGGATGTTGAGCTCGGCGTCGCCAACCAAGTCTGAAATTCTCACGGACGCCTCCAGGAAGGGCGGGAGAATCCCGCTGGACAGTGCAATCACCATAGTTGAAGCCATCGGATTCGGCGAATTGCACAATACCGGCGTCCAGCAATGCTGAGTAGGGTTGCATAGATGCAAACCACTGTGACTCCCGACACCTCTGCCCGCCCTCGAGGGCGAGTGCTCTTGAACTCGGACATGGGTGAAGGCCTGGGCCTCCATGAGTTCGGCAACGACGAAGAACTCATGCGCATCATCGACGTAGCCAACGTGGCCTGCGGATACCACGCTGGCGATCCAGACGTCATGAACCGGACCGTGGCCCTCGCTGCAGAGCACGGTGTAGCCGTCGGAGCGCACCCCGGCCTCCCGGACGTTGTGGGTTTCGGACGCCGTCGAATGGTGCTCAGCCCCGCTGAGGTTGAATCGATCATCCTCTACCAGACCGGAGCCCTGACGGCCTTCCTCGGAAAGCACGGGCTCCAACTGAACCACATCAAACCCCATGGCGCTCTCTACGGAATGCTGGCCGGTGACGACGAATTGATGCAGGCCGCCGCCGGAACAGCGCTGCAGTTCGGTGTTCCGTTCTTCGGTCTCGCCGGGACCGCCCACGAAACCGTGTGCCGGGCCATGGGAGTGGCATTCGTGCCGGAACTCTACGTTGACCTCAACTACGGTCCAAGCGGTGAGTTGCTGATCCAGCGCCGCCCGGCTCCCACCGACCCCGCCGCTGCTGCCGAGCGCGTCAGCCGGGCGCTGGCCGGCCAGCCCGTCCTCGCGGTGGACGGCACCGCACTCGACATCCCGTTCCGAAGCGTCTGCGTGCACTCCGACGCACCCAACTCAACCGCAGTGGCTATGGCCGTGCGCGCGGTCCTCGGCTAGACCCGGCTAGACCCGACTTATCCACTCATCTGAAAGCGAGCAACCATGGCAACCATCGTCTCCCCGCTCCCCGGAATCTTCTACCGCAAGCCCGGCCCGGGCAAGCCACCTTTCGCCAGCGAGGGCGACACCATCGAGATCGGACAAACCCTGGGCATCATCGAAATCATGAAGCAGTTCACCGAAATTCAATCCGATGTGGCCGGGATCCTGGAGTCTTTCGCCGTCAACGAGGGCGACATGGTCAACCCGGGCGACGCCATCGTCGTCATCCACGAAGGAAAGCCATGAAGAAACTGCTCATCGCCAACCGCGGCGAAATCGCCGTCCGAGTTGCACGGACCGCACGCGAAATGGGCATCGAAACAGTCCTGGTCGCCAGCGAACCCGACGCAAATTCCCTTGCAGCCCGCACCGCCGACAACGTGGTTGTAGTAGGCCCGGCTCCTGCACCCGCCAGCTACCTGAACCAGGATGCCATCCTCTCCGCGGCCTTGGACAACGGCTGCGATGCCGTCCACCCGGGCTACGGCTTCCTCTCCGAGAACTCCGCATTCGCCCAAAAGGTCGCAGATGCAGGGCTGACCTGGGTGGGTCCCGACGCGGCCGCCATCCAAATGATGGGCAACAAGTCCATGGCCAGAGAATCCGCCCGCAAGGCCGGCGTCCCGGTACTCCGCGGCTCGGACGGACCCTTGGACCCCGGGGCCGACGCCATTGGGGTGGCCCGCGACATCGGCTACCCGCTGGTGGTAAAGGCCTCCGCCGGCGGCGGCGGCCGGGGCATCCGATTCGTCCACAGCGAAGACGAGCTCCTGAAAACGATCGAGACGGCCCGCGGGGAGGCGGCATCCGTCTTCGGGGACCCCACAGTTTACCTGGAACGATTTGTGCAGCATGCCCGCCACGTGGAAGTGCAGATCCTCGGCGACGGAACCAGCTTCATCCACCTCGGGGACCGAGACTGCTCCATGCAGCGACGCTCCCAAAAAGTCATCGAAGAAGCACCGGCACCGGACCTTCCCGACGCCGTCCGCCGGAGGATCCGGGAGTCCTCCGTGGAACTCGCCCGGGAATGCGGCTACAGCGGGGCCGGAACGGTCGAATTCCTGTATGACCCGTTGAACCAGGAAGCCGCGTTCATTGAAATGAACACACGGATACAGGTTGAGCACCCCATCACCGAGCAAATCACCGGCATCGATCTGATCCGGGAACAGCTCCTAATTGCTTCCACAGGAGCAATGTCCATCCGACAGGATGACGTCCACTTCAGCGGGCACGCCATCGAATGCCGCATCAACGCCGAAGACCCGGAGCACAACTTCTTTCCCAGCCCGGGCCTCATCACGGCCATGGAGTGGCCCTCCGGCGAAGGCATCAGGGTAGACACGGGCGTGGAAGCAGGATCCGTAGTGAGCCCGTACTACGACTCCCTGCTCGCCAAGCTGATCGTCCACGCACCCGACCGTGAAGCCGCCATCGCGGCCATGCTGACAGCCTTGGACGGAACACACATCGAAGGGGTCAAGACCACAATCCCGGTGCACAAGACGCTTCTGGCGCGGCCCGAATTCGCCGCCGTGACCCACCACTCGAAATTCCTTGAAACTGCCAATCTTTTGGAGGCACATTGAGCAGCCCAGCAACCGCCGCGCAGGAGGCACGCTACACCTGGGGCGGAGACGAATTCCTCTTCGTCGAAGTCTCAGAGTCCATGAGCCTGGCTGCCAACTTTCGGGTCATGTCAATTGCCGCAAAGCTCTCAGCCATGGAGCTGCCGGGCATCGTGGACGTCTGTCCTGCCAATGCCTCACTGCTGGTGAGGTTTAATCCCGACGTCCTGCCGCCGTCGACCCTTGAGGACACCGTGCGGACCATTGAAAGGGACCTGAGCCACCATCAGGAGCAGGCGCTCCAAACCCGGATCATCGAGGTCCCGGTCTGGTACGACGACCCCTTCACGGCGGAAGTGGCAGCGCGCTTCCGCGAAGGGTTCCATCAGGAGCCGGAAGGTACCGACATTGACTACGCGGCCAAGGTCAACAACCTTAAAGATGCCGCCGAATTCATCCAGCGGCACCATGAACAGCCGTGGCTTGTTTCCATGGTTGGCTTCGTGGCAGGCTTGCCCTTCCTCTTCCAGCTGGTGGAGCGGGAGAAACAACTGGAAGTCCCCAAGTATCTGAGTCCCCGCACCGATACACCTAAATTGACTGTGGGCCACGGCGGCTGCTTCGGCTGCATCTATTCCGTGCGCGGTGCCGGCGGATACCAGATGTTCGGAGTTGCTGCCGCGCCGATCTTTGATCCCGCCCAGACCCTGGAAGACTTCAAGGACTTTATGGTGTTCTTTCGTCCGGGAGACATCGTTAAGTTTAGGCCGGTCACCGAGGCCGAGTACAACGACATCCAGGCGCAGGTTTCCGCGGGGACGTTCCGCTACCGGCAGGTACCTGTGACGTTCGATCTTTCCAAGGCGCTGGCGGATCCCGAAGGTTACAACCAGGAACTAATGGAGGCCCTCAATGGCGTTTGACATCAAGACCGCCGGCCTGGCCACCACGGTCCAGGACCAGGGACGCACGGGCCATTACAACGTGGGCATCCCGCAGAGCGGTTCCCTGGACCAATACTCTGCCGAGCTCGGCAATGCCCTGGTGGGCAACACCGCCAAAGAGGCCGTCCTTGAATGCACGTACCTGGGCCCGGTGCTGACCACCGATCAGGATGCACTCATCGCCGTCACCGGCGCCCCGGTTGACGTGAAGGTCAACGGCGAATCCCGCCCCGAGTGGACCCGGCTTCAACTGAACGCCGGCGACGAAGTCAGCTTCGGAGTCATCCAGGGCGGCACGCGCTACTACATCGCAGTCCAGGGCGGCATCGACGTTCCCGAGGCGCTTGGCAGCCGGTCCACCTACAGCCTCGGAGCAATCGGCGGCTTCAACGGCCGAAAACTTCAGGCGGGTGACCTGGTTCCCGTAGGAAAGCCGCTCAATGACGGAACTCTTCCCGCCGCCGAGACCGTTCCGGAGGAATTCCGGCCCGTGTTCGCGAAACAGCAGACGGTCAGGATTGTGCTTGGCCTGTACAACCACCTCCTCACCGACGAAGGACTGGAAAACCTTCTCAACGGCGAATGGAAGCTGACCCCAGTCGCCGACCGAATGGGGCTGAGATACTCCGGTCCCGGCGTTAAGTGGAAAGAACGCGAGCAACCTTTCGGGGCCGGTTCCGACCCCTCCAATATTGTGGATGCCGGCTACGCCGTCGGGTCCATCCAGATTCCCGGCGGCACCCAACCCATTATTTTGCACCGCGATGCCGTCTCCGGCGGCGGGTACGCCATGGTTGGCACGGTCATCAGCGCCGACATGGATCTGGTGGCCCGCGCCGCCCCCGGCACGACCACGAGGTTCACCGCCGTCAGCCTGGACGAAGCCCTAGGGGCGCGCAAGGACCTTTCTGAACGCAAGAAGAACGCGCGCGCAGCCCTAGGAGACTGCTGAAATAATCGCGGGCTGGGCGCGTCGGCTGGACTCGTGAGGCTGGTGATTAAGACTGGTCTTATGCAAGGACGCGAGGACGCGCGACGCGGGTATTTGGATGTGGAGGCGCTGGCCGGGGAGTTGTTGGTCCCGGACAGCGTTTGCGCGTTCCTGGCCGAACACCGGGGACGGTTGTTCCCGGATTCGATGATGGAGGATCTCTTCCCCTCCGTGCGGGGGCGCCCGTCGGTGCCGGCGCCGGTGATCGGCTCGGT
>NZ_JBVAYV010000056.1:0-14393 GCF_055412805.1 Pseudarthrobacter kochi | reverse complement strand
AAGTAATCACGAGATCAACAGCATCAGCCTTGAACTCATCAGAAAACGTGGGACGGGAAGACATGGGAACAATCCTTTCAAAGACTGTCTCACATCAGTAGTACACCTCAACAGAAGATTCCTGGCCGTAGCATCTCTTGCTGCGACTCTCTCCTTCGCGCTGTCGGCTTGCGGTGGGATTTCGAACGCCGGAAACGCCGGCGGACAGCATGTCTTCACCGTGGGAATGACGCTGCCGACGGCCCAGAATTCGACCATTCAGGGCATCGCCGACGGCCTCCGGGCCGAGCTCGAACAGCACGGAGGAAAACTCATTACGGCTGACAGCCAGTTGAGCATTGACAAGCAGATCGGCGATATCGACCAGTTCATCACGCAGAAGGTCGACGCGATCATGGTGTTTCCGTTGGACTTTCCGACGCTTAAGAGCGTGTTGGGCCGGGCGGACACGGCCGGCATCCCGCTGTTTGCCCATGACGCACTGATGGAGGACGCCGGCGCCGAGGCGCTGGCCCCGATCCGGGCCGAAGTGGTGACCGGGCGGAAGCAGCAGGCGCAGGAGGCAGCCAAGTTCATCGCGGAAAAGACGGATGGGGCCGGTGAAGTTGGAGCGATCGGCATCGCGGCCCCGGTGACCACAAACATCTACCTGCTGGACCAGTTCAAGCAGCAGCTGGAGACGCGCGATGGCCTGACATTCGCTGGTCAGAAGGGAAACCCCACCGACGACGCAGCAGGAGCACGGCCTTTGGCTGAAGCCTTCCTGACCCAGTACCCGGCCCTTTCGGCCATCTACACGTACAACGACCCCAGTGCCATCGGTGCTGCAGCCGCGGCCAAGGCAGCGGCCAAGTCCAAGAAGATTGTCGTGACGGGCTTTAACGCCAGTCAGGACGGACTCGATGCCCTGAAGAACGGCACCATCGATGCCACCTGGGATTACAAGCCAGTAGAGGTGGGCCAAACCCTGGGCCGGCTGATCGTTACATCAGTCATGGAAAAGAAGCCGATCGGGCACTTCTACCAGATGGATGTCGCCATGGTTACGCCGGAGAATGTTGGCTCGTTCGTGCCCTGGTCCGACCGGGTCAAACAGATCACCGGAGGAAAGTACCTTGGCCTGCCCGTCAAGTAGCTTCCTCCGTACCAGGGCTTCGGAAGGACGATGATGCTCGAAATCATCAGCGTGGTTAAGAGATATCCGGGCACGACGGCCCTTGGCGGCGTAAGCCTCTCAATCTCCCCCGGCGAAGTACTCGCTATCGCCGGCGAAAACGGCTCGGGGAAATCAACCCTCATGAAGGTCATTGCAGGCCATTTGGCACCTGATTCCGGCCACCTCCAGGTGGATGGGAAGGCAGTGAACTTCACCAGTCCCAGCGATGCGGTTACCGCGGGCATAGGGCTGGTGGAGCAGGAGCTGGCCGTCGCACCCCATTTAACCGTTGCCGAGAACATCCTTCTCGGCACCCTGCCCATGCGACGCTATCTGGGGTTGGGAATCGACTGGCCGCAGGTCCAGAGACGTGCGAGGGAGATCCTGGATGTCCTTGACATAGATGTTGATCCACAGGCCATCGTGGGTCAGCTCCCCATCAATATTCAGCAGCTGGTGGCGATCGGAAGTGTCCTTTCCCGCCGCCCCCGGCTGATGCTGCTGGACGAGGCAACCAGCTCCCTGTCCGAAGATGAGACCGACCGGCTGCTGGGTACCCTGCGGCGACTCAAGAACAACGGCATGGCGATAGTGTTCATTTCCCACCGCATGCGTGAAATACGTGAAGTCGCCGACCGGATCGTCGTTCTTCGGGATGGGTGCGTCAGCGGTGCGGCCCCCATGGGAGATGTTTCAGATCGCGACGTCGTCAAAATGCTGGTTGGCCGCGTTCTGGACGATGTCTTCACGTCGGAGCGGACGGTCACCGAACGAATCGTGCTGCAGACCGAGGCCCTATGCGCAGCCGATTTCATCGAGGACGTGTCAATTACGGTGCGGGCAGGCGAGGTTGTTGGCCTGGCAGGGCTCATGGGCTCAGGCCGCTCGACTCTGGCCCAGACCATTTTCGGCGCTGTCCCGCGAACCTCCGGGGCGGTGCGGCTCGATGGGCGGGATGTCAGGTTCACTCACCCCGCCCAGGCGCTGAAGGCCGGGGTTGGGTTTGTCGGTGAAAACCGGAAAGCTCAAGGAATTTTCCCCGGCCGATCCGTTCGGGAAAACGTGTCCGCCTCCAATCTTGCCGAGCATTCTCAGGCCGGAATCATGTCGGCGACACGCGAAAGAAGTCTCACCCGAAAGGTCATTTCGAATTTTGGCGTTAGATGCGTCGACACCGAGGAACGTATTGAAGCACTTTCCGGTGGCAATCAGCAAAAAGTACTGCTGGCACGTTCCATCGTTCGGGAGCCCAAGCTGCTGATCCTTGATGAACCAACGCGCGGCGTTGATGTCGGGGCCAAGGCCGAAATTTACGAGCACATCGCCAAGGCCGCGGCGAAGGGCATGGGATTCTTGGTGGCCTCCTCTGAGCTCACAGAACTGCTTGGCCTATGCGACACCATTTACGTCCTCTCCCACGGACGAATCGTGGGACGACTCGACAGGGAAACAGCAACAGAGGAACGCATTGCTGCGTTGGCTTTTCATTCAGAACAAGAAAGGGAAGTGGCCTGATTATGGCAATTTCAACACCACAGACCACGAATGCTGATAATAACATTCCCCAAGATCACAAGCTGGCACGCAGGAAAGTTGGATTCAGCCCCAAAGTTACGCTCTCCATTGTCCTTATTCTGCTGATTGTTTTTTTTGGCTCATTTCAGCCCAACTTCCTGACCGTGGAGAACTTAGTAAACATCCTGCGTCTCCAAACGGTCCCCCTCATATTGGCCGTGGGAATGACAATGGTTGTTTTGACCGGCGGTGCGGATCTGTCGATCGGATCTGCCCTGGCGCTCTCCGGAATCATCGCGGGGACACTGTATCTAGCCGGCGTCCCTTCGATCGCCGTCATCGCCGTCACCTTGGTCTCAGGCATGGCCTTGGGCCTCCTCAACGGCGTTCTGGTCGGTGTCTTGGGCATGTCATTCTTTGTGGTCACTCTGGGAACGCTCTCCGCGTACCGAAGTCTTGCCCTGGTGGCCTCGGAAGGAAAATCGATCCAGCTCGGAGATGCACCACTGTTCCTCCAGATTGGCGACGGAAGTCTTGGGCCCGTTCCCGTCCCCGTGCTGATCGCGGCCGTCGTGGTAGCCCTTGGATACTTTGTGCTCGGTCACACGAGCTGGGGACGCAAGATCTACGCGGTCGGTTCCAACAGGGAAGCCGCGCGGCTGGCTGGTATCAGGGTGAAGCGGGTCCTGCTCTCCGTGTACGTGACTACTGGCCTGTTGGCGGGGCTGGCTTCCATCATTCAGATGGGCAGACTCACCTCAGCGTCCCCCGTCGTAGGCACGGGAATTGAACTGCAGGTCATTGCCGCCGTACTGCTGGGCGGAACAATAATGTCCGGGGGTTCGGGCGGACTGGGAGGCACGGTCATGGCCGTTCTCATGATGGGTGTGCTTCAGAACGGCCTGACACTGTCTGGAGTCCCGGACTTCTGGCAGGGCACCATTACCGGAACCATCCTCATCGTGGCCGTCTACATGGACCACGTCCAGCGGCGCCGACTAGGCCTGGGCGCCGACTGATGACGAGCGTCGCGATAAGACGAATTTATCGAAAACGTAATTGCTGCAGATTTTTAAGTATGCCGGTGAGATGCAGAATTGCTTCTCGTTTCAAACACGGAGAAGCTGCCCCATTTCCTAACACGGCGTCCAGCGGTTTTATCTAATGAGGAGATCAAAAATGGTTAAATCAAGTTTGCTGACTTCGACTTTTAGCACCCTAAAGAAGAAGATCCGGGACGGCCGTATCGAAGCTTTGTGGGAAGAAATGAGGTCTGATGGCCTGGGCGCGCTGATCGTGGCCGGACGAGGACTCATCACCCAGTACGGGTACCTCGAGTACGTGACAGGTTACTGCCCCCAGGTTCGTCTCGCATATGCAGTTGTCATCCCCGGTGAGGAACCGATCATGGTTCTGCCGACCACCTCCGATGCGTGGTTCGCCAAGCAGGCCACACATCTCTCAGACGTCAGGGCAGCTGGCCAGGGTGATGTGATTTCGGACCAGGACAGCCTTCCCCAAGTAATTGCCGCCGTCGTCAGTGAACACCACGCGGATACCGGGAAGATCGGGGTGGTCGGCCTGCGCCACATCGTTCCGGTCGGCGACTACGAGATGCTGTGCGCCGCCCTGCCAAGTGCGCAACTGTCTGACGCAACTGCCCTGGTGGGCCGGATTAAGGCCGTAAAGACCCAGGAGGAAATCGATGAAGTCCTGCGGTCGGCCGTCATTGCCGATGCAGGTCTGAATGTCTTCCGGGAACGGGCGGCCGTGGGAGTCTCCGGCTGGGAGTTGTGGGGTGACATGCAGCGTGAGGTCCGCCGGAGGGGCGCTCGTGAGGTCTTGATCATGGTGGGTACCAAACCATACTTCAACGACGTTCCAACCGCTGACCCGCTTGTTGAAGGCGACCTCGCCAGCGTCTATGTGGAAATCACGGGGCCCAACGGGTTCTGGGTGGAGAAGGCCAGCTTGTTCGCCTTAGGACAGATCAGTAACGAAAAGCGCCGTATTGCAGAGACCACTCTGGCCGCCCATGAGGCCGCGCAATCCCAGATGCGGGTCGGCAAGACTGCAGCTGATGTAGCAACGGCCATCGAAAAAATCGCGGCGCCGGCAGACGTCGATTCCGGGATCTGGCACGGTCATGGCGTCGGGATCGACCATGACACTCCGGTCCTGACCGAGACCGACAACACCATTTTGGTCGAGGGCATGGTTCTTGCATTGCACCCGAATTTCGTGAATTCACGACTGACTGAAGGGGCAAGCATCGCAGATACATTCGTCATCCAGCAGGACGCTCCCCTGCAGGCTTCCAACATTTCTCAAGAAATATTCCAGATCGGGGAGGGGAACTAATGTCCTATCAAGTTGGCATTGACGTCGGCGGAACATTTACGGATTTTCTGCTGGTAAATCAGGCGACGGGTATCAAGCGGCAGCACAAGACCTCAACAACGCCTGCAGACCCTTCCAACGGGATCCTGAACGGACTGTCAGAATTGGGGGTGCTCGAAGGGCTATCGGAAAAGGAATTCTTTTCGCAGATCGATCTCATCGTGCATGGCACGACCGTAGCCACAAATGCGGTTCTGACGGGGCGAGGTGCCAAGACAGGGCTGATTACGACGGAAGGGTTCCGCGACATCCTGGAGATGCGCCGCGGCATCCGTAGCCGTAAGCATCTCTACGACAACAAATATGTGGCACCGCAACCGCTTGTGCCCAGGGATCTGCGTAAAACGGTTACCGAGCGCGTGGACGTTGATGGCAACGTCGTGACACCCCTGGATGTGGACTCGCTGCAATACGCAGTCGGGGAACTGGTCGCTGAAGGCGTCGAGGCCATCGCCGTCTGTTTCGTCCACTCCTATCAGAACGCGGCGCACGAGCAGGAGGCCCGGAAGATCATCGAAGAGTGCGCTCCCGGGATCTTCCTGTCAATCTCCTCTGAGGTTCTGCCACAGATTAGGCTCTACCCGCGGATCAGCACCACGGCTATGAATGCCTACCTCGGCCCGGTCGTTCAGCGATACATGAAGGAGATTGTCGGGCGACTGGCTGAACGAGGCGCAAACGGGACGCTGATGGTCATGCAGTCCAACGGCGGTATCACCTTGCCCGCGACCGTGGCGCATCTGCCGGCCTCGATAACGATGTCTGGGCCGGCCGCCGGTCCGGTCGCAGCTTTGGCCTTCGTGGCACAGCGGGGCTGGGCGGACTGCACCGTCGTTGATATGGGAGGCACGAGCTTCGACGCTTCTTTGGTCAAAGACGGTGAAGTCCAGATCACTCGGGAAGGCGAGATCAACCGCCATGTCATCTCCCTGCCCACAACACACGTAAATACCATCGGCGCTGGCGGTGGATCCATAGCTTGGATCGACGACGGCGGAATGTTGCGTGTGGGCCCGCAAAGTGCCGGCGCCGATCCCGGGCCCGTGGCTTATGGCAACGGCGGTGTAGAACCAACTGTGACGGATGCTGACGTTGTCCTCGGGTACATTGACCCAGAATATTTCCTGGGCGGCCGTGTCAAGCTCCGAAGCGATCTTGCGGCCGCAGCAATAGCGGACAAGGTCGCTCGTCCGCTGGGCCTCACCGTCGAAGAGGCCGCCGCCGGTATCTACGAGATGGTCAACTTGGAAATGGCAGCTGGAACCAAGAATATTTCCGTCGAACGAGGCTATGACCCAAGGGAGTTCCCCATGGTTGTGGCTGGCGGCGCCGGACCAGTCCATGCGGGCATGATTGCGCATGAGCTGGAGATACCCGTGGTAGTCATCCCGAGACTGTCCTCGGTGCTGTGCGCGGCAGGCATGTTGATGGCCGACCTGCGACACGATTTTGTCCGCGCTTTCAGCACCAGGTTCTCGCAGATCGACTTGAACCGAGCTCACGCACTGATCACGGAAATGTCAAAAGAGGGCGACGCGCTGCTAGAACTCGAAGGAGTTGCTGACGCGGACCGCAACGTGATCGTGTCGGCCGACATGCGCTACATCGGACAGCACCACGAGGTGATTGTCAGCTTCAAAGCTGGAGATCTCGATCCCACGGATCCGGCCGGGCCAGGCAGAGTCGCCGAGCTCTTCCACTCCCGGCACGAACAGCTGTACGGGTTTTCGGCCGCAGGTGCAGACCTGGAGATGCTCAGCCTCCGGGTGGCCGTGGTAGGCCGGAGGCCAGCGCTCGACCTCGCCGAGACGGGTACCGGGTCCGAGACTGAAGCTTCCCCCAAGGGATGGCGCGCCGTCTACCTCAAGTCTCTGGCCCGGAAGGAATCAGTGCCCGTTTACGATGGGCAGTCTCTTCCCGTGGGGCAGCGGATTGAGGGACCGGCCATTGTCGAGGAACCCACGACGACGGTGTTTGTCCCTGAATTCTTCGACCTCGAGCTCGATGGCTCGGGTAGTTACGTCATGACGCGCAAGAACTTTGATGCCTCGTCTCTGCTCATGGAAGGACAAAAGTAGACATGTCACAGGTACAGGTACCAGCACAGGCGAGGAAAGCTCTTAACCCTATCCTTACCTCAGTCATTGCCAGCCGGATCAAGGCTATTGGGGAACGAATGGGCGTAGTCGTTGAACGCAGCACCAGGTCCCCTTTGCTCGTTGAAGGCCGCGACTTCTCGTTGGGTATTTATGATCAGGATGGGCGGCTTATTGAGCAGACGGAATACATTCCCATCCTCGGCTACGCCGCTGCGCCGGCAATGCGGCATATCGCCGAAAAATTCAAGGACAGAGTCAAGCAGGGAGACGTGATTCTGCACAATGATCCTTATACCGGAGGCAATCAGGCCTCCGACTGGAAGGTCACCAAGCCTGTCTTCCATGACGGGGAACACATTGCCTGGGTAGTCATTACAGCCCACCAGGCTGACGTCGGCGGCGCGGTTCCGGGTTCATACAACCCCAATGCCACGGATCTCTGGCAGGAAGCGCTGAGGCTGACTGCAGTCAAGGTCTACGACGGCGGCGTGCTACGCGAGGACGTGTGGGATCTGATCTTCGGTAATGTCCGTCTCAGCGTCGTTGAAGAGGACATTCGTGCAATGATCGGCGCCTGCACCGTAGGCGAACGCGAGCTGCAGGTGCTGGTCGACCGCTACTCCGTTGACACCTTTAAAGCCGTCGTCGAAAGCATGCTCGACTCAGCGGAGGCCATGGCCCGTCAGATCATCACCAGGATGCCGGATGGTGTTTACAAGTCCCAGTGGCAGGTCAATTACGACGGCATCACCCCTGACAGCACCATGCAGATTAGGGTTGAGATTACTGTCAAGGGCGACCA
Organism: Pseudarthrobacter kochi; assembly: GCF_055412805.1. Lineage (NCBI taxonomy): Bacteria > Bacillati > Actinomycetota > Actinomycetes > Micrococcales > Micrococcaceae > Pseudarthrobacter > Pseudarthrobacter kochi. Next base: position 6,421 of record NZ_JBVAYV010000056.1, on the reverse strand, counting down.
ACTCGTCTTCGATTTTGCCGGAACGGATCCTCAGACACCCGGGTACGTCAACGCACCTTTAGCTGTGACCCTCTCCTCCGTCATGATTTCCTTCTTCATGTTGGCGGATACGGAAATTCCGCACAACGACGGAATCATGCGTTGCATCGAGGTCAAAGTACCCAAGGGCAGCATCCTGAACTGCCAATATCCGGCGGCGTCAGGATTCGGTAACCACCTGTCAGACCAGATCTGTTCAGCCATTATGCTGGCCTTCTCCGAGGCCCTTCCGGAGCGGGTAACCGCCGGCTGGAACCCGCTGCTGTGCTCCATTCTCAACGGGCAGGAAGATCGGAACAGTTCACCGTTCGTGGACATTCTCATCAACGCTTGTAAGGGTGGCGGAGGCGGGACCCAGGGTGCCGATGGTTATGACCATGTGGGGCTCATCGCTTCCGGTGGTGCCCTCGGTGCGCAGGACCCCGAGATGTTCGAACTGATGATGCCCATCTTTATCCGGAAATTTGAATACCTGCAGGACTCCGGGGGCGCAGGAGAGTGGCGCGGAGGACTGGGTGTTGAGTCGATCTTCGAGTTCAAAGCCCCCAGTATCCAGGCCAGCATCTTCGGGGACGGCGATACAGACGAGTCGGCCGCGCCGGGGCTCAGCCAGGGGATGCCCGGCTCGGTTAACCTGATCGAATTCACGTATCCGGACGGTGACGTGGTCGTCCCGAAGTCCAAGGACCTGATCACAGGGCTGCCGGCTGGGACGTTGTATCGTCAGCTCGCCGGCGGTGGTGGCGGATTCGGAAATCCCCGAGTCCGCCCAGCCGAACGGGTAGCTGAAGAAGTCCGTTTCGGATATGTGTCCGTTGCCTCAGCCCGTGAACACTACGGTGTTGTTGTTGATGAAGCCGGGATAATCGACCAGAAATCCACTGACGCACTTCGTGGCGTCGCATAGCTGCACCTCTACCGAGACATCAGTGCTGGCCCGGGCCCCACACGGTCCGGGCCAGCGCGCCACCCCTTTCGGAATCCATTTTCCCGTCTGCGTGTCAGTGTTGGTCGAAAAGTAAGCATTTTTGAATATGTAAGTCTGAACGGAGCCCACCAGGACGGCCCGACCGGGTACCTTCACACCGACTCTCGATGCGGTCTCGGGTCGTCCTCGAAACTGCTGCGTGCACCCGGGGATCGGATTAAAACCGACCGGCGGGACGCCCGGGTCCCGGCCGAGATGCTCGCCGTCGGCTCCGTGACCGAGGTGCGGATCCCGGACCCGGAGGAAGAAGCCCTCAGGGACTTTTCCCGGCTGCGCTCCGGGACGGCCAGGGACCTCGCGCACGCCCGCCTGGGAATGTCAACTTCAATTGAGCCCACTTGGAGAGGGAATGGCAGTCTGACGGGACCCATGTCAGGGCGGCTCCGGATTCGCCCTCTTGAGTGGTGGGGACGCCCCCGACGCTTTGTTTTCTGGCGGGCAGTCGTACCGATTTTGAAATCCGATCTCCGGAGATGCATATGGACCGGGGCCTGGCGTGAGGCGTCATCAAATGGACTGATAGGGATGGGCTCGGGCCCCTGCGCGGCCTAATTCAAATTGTTGACGAAAATTGTAGAGTTGCGTTACAACGATGTCGGTTGAGTGGCCTTGAATTGCTGCAGGGGCAACGATCCAGAATGCAGCGGTGACTGGACCGGCATGCCTAGATTCCGCTTATTTCAAACCCAGATTCGGTTCTCATCCGGCCTCAACGCGCCAATCATTTGGCGGTCCTTGGTTTGTCACGTCCACCCACTACGGGTACGGCGCCGGCCGGATTTTGCTGGTAGTTTCGGATATTTATTAACTCCAATCGCTTGCTTAATGTTTCAACGCGGCTGATGATCAGCATGTGCTCGCTGGGGGCGCGAAGTTGCTCGCTGGGGAGCACAACTTTTTGGGGGCGCAGCATGGCTGCAGCACGGTCTCTTCTGTCCGGTCTCGTTCTTTCCGCCGTGGTTCTGACCGGGCTCGCTGTCCCGGCAGGAGCGGCACAAACACCAACCGCGGTGCACCCGCCGGGGGCAGCGTTCACCCGGGGCCCCGCGTCCCTGGAGCCGGCGGCTTCCGTTCCGGCGAACCTCGGCGTGGCGATGAATCTTCCGCTCGTTGACAACCTGCCGCCCGCCACTGGACCGGACGGCCACCTGGCCGGGTCCCGGTCCGCGGCCGGGATGGTGAACCGTGATTTGACCGACACCATCAAGCAGAGCTGGAACCCGACAACGGGAAATTTTTTGGTCACCGGGAAACTGCTGCACCTGGAGGGCCCTGGCCGGGACATTGACCTGTCCTGGCGGTACAACAGCATCAACGATGACCGGCCCACCTTGTCCGAGGGAGCCTTGGAAACCGCCCTGAGTGTGGGGGCCGACAGTTCGCTGACGTACACGGCGGCCGATGGGGGAACGTACAAGTTCATGCCGAAGAAGGGCGGCGGGTGGGCGGTGCCGGCGGGACTAAATGCCACGCTCACGAACAGTCCCGGCGCCGTGTCACTGCGGTTCAACGACACCGGCTACACCAACGACTACGAGCAGTTCGGCGACGTCTTCCGCCTCGCATTCGCCGGCGCCCACTACAGCGCTGCCGCGGACCGGATCGCCTACGCCTACGACACCGACGGGCGGCTGGCCACAATCACGACGGCCACCGGCCGCCAGCTCCTGTTCGAGTACAACGACGACGACAACGCCGGACAGCCCGACAAAATCATCGACCAGACCCTGAACCGGACCATCACCATCGAGTACGACATCGACGGCCGGATGAAGGACATTTTCGACGCCACCGGAACGGCAACCCGGCTCGAATACGCCAACGGCAAGATGGTCCTGGTCCGGGACGGACTGGGAACGAGAAACGAGCTCTCGTACGACGCGAACAGCAAAGCCGCGAAGGTCATCTACGCATCAGCCGCCGCCGGCTCAACCGGCACCGCGACCTGGAACTTTAGCGCCGCCAAGGCTGTCGGAGCCTGGCGCACAGCCCTCAAACCCGCCGGCACACCCGCGATCGCCCTGAGCTCCTTCAGCACCGCCTCCACCGAAACGGACACCACCACGGTCTCACTGCCCGCCCCTGCCGGGCGGGCGGCCGGTGATTTGCTGGTCGCCTCCTTTACTGCGGACAGGAATCCCACGGCCGCCGTACCGGCGGGCTGGACCGCGATCATCAACGGACTAGGCATCAACAGCACGGAGTCCTCGGGTGCGCGGGTCTTCGCCTACTACCGGGTGGTCGGTTCCTCCGACCCGGCGAACTACACCTGGACGCTCAGCACGGCCAGGAAATGGGGCGGCGGCATCGGCGCCTACACCGGCGTCAACACCACCACACCGCTGGACAGCGCTGTGGCGACCGCAGTGGACAGCAGCTACGCCGCTACCAGCATCGAGGTCGGCAGCATCACCACGGCCAGCAACGGTGCCCTGCTGATCGGCGGCCTCGGATTCGACAGCTCCAACTCCGCCGCCACTCCGCCAGCGGGATGGACTGAGCGCTGGGAAACCAACGGCGGCCAGATCGCCGAACAGGCCGACAAGATCCAGGACGCCGGCGCCTCAACGACCCACACGCTGCAGGCGGTCGACGCCACCACCTCGACCTTGACGGACACCGCCGGCCGGGTCACGACGTACAAGTTCAACACCGCCCGCCAGATCACCTCCATCACCGACCCGCTCGGCAACGTCATCACGGACACGTTCGACGCCCAGGACAACCACCTGAGCCGCCTGGATGACCTGGGCAACCTGACCACCTCGACCTACAACCCGAACAACACCCTGAAGAACACCACGTCCCCGGCCGGCGCGGCCGGCGGGACCGGCAAACAGGTCGACTACACCTATCCGGCACCCACCGCGGGCGAGGCATGGCTGGAGTTCCAGCCGATCTCCTCCACCGACAGCGAAGGCCAGGTCACGAACTACACCTACGACACCGTCCTGGGCCTGCCGTTCCAGACCGTCACCCCCGGCGGCGCGACCGGCCAAGGGACGAAAGTCAACCGGCACGAGGGCGACGCGGCGGGCACGAGCTGCGGGGCGCTCCGGGGCCAGCTCTGCAAGACGATCGACGGCAAGGGCAACACGACCTCCATCACCTACGACGCCGCCCGCAACCCGGTCACCATCACCCGCCCGGCCCCGCTCGGGTCCATCACGAACACCTTCGATGCTGCGGGACGGGTCGCGACCAGCAAGGACGGCAAGAACCAGACGGCCACGTACGCCTACGACGGCAACAACCGGCTGCTGCAGACCCGCTTCGGGACCTGTGTCCCGGCGACCTGCGTGACCTACACCTACGACGCCAACGGCAACCTCAAGACCCGCGTCGATGCAGCCGGGACCACCACCCACTCCCACGATGCCCAGAACCGCCCGACGGCCAAGACCACCGGCGGCGTCACCACGTCACTGGCCTACGATGCCGCGTCCAATATCACCGGCTTCACCGACCCGACCGGGACCGTGAATTACCGCTACGATGCCGCCAACCGGCTGACCGCCCTGGCCGAACCCGGCGGATCCTGCCCCGCGACCCCGGCCTTCCCCAACGCCACCAAGTGCACCGGGTTCGGCTACGACGACAACAACCATCGGACCGCAACGATGTACCCGAACGGGGTGAAGAACGCCACGGTCTACGACCAGGCCGGAAGGATCACCTCCATCACCGCGACCAACACCGCCGCCGCGGTCCTCGCCAAGCGCTCCTACACCTACACCTCCACCACCGGCGCCATTGCCAGGGACGGCGCGCTGCGGAAGACCATGACCACCGAAGCTGGGGCCCTCACCACCTACACCTATGACGCCGTGCAGCGGCTCAAGACCGCAGTGACCGGTTCGGTGACCGAGGCCTGGACTTATGACCTGAACGGTAACCGGCTCACCTCAGCCAAGACCGGGACCGGCACCGTCCATTCCGCGTACAACGCCGCGGACCAGCTCTGCTGGACCGGCTCCTCCGCGGGCTCCTGCTCAGCACCGCCGTCCGGGGCCTCGACCTACACCTACGACGGCAACGGCAACACCACCAAGGCCGGCACCCCCACCTTCGCCTGGAACACCTTTGACCAGATGACCTCTGCCGGTGCGACCAACTTCGCCTACGCCGGGTCGTCCAACACCGAACGCACCACCGCCGGGGCAACCACCTTCCTCAACGGCTCCCTCGGCATCACCCGGCAAACCGCCGCAGGGGCAACAACCTCGTTTATCCGCGACCCGGACGGTACGCTCATCAGCATGCGCAACAGTGCCGGGGCGAGCTTTTACTACACCACCGACGCGCTCGGCTCGACCATCGCCCTTACCGACAGTGCGCAGGCCAAAGCCGCCTCCTACGCCTACGACTCCTGGGGCGTCACCACCGCCACCGGCGCCCAGGCTGCGGCGAACCCTTGGCAGTACGCCGGGGGCTACAAAGACGCCGCCACCGGCTACACCAAATTCGGCGCCCGCTACTACGACCCGGGAATCGGCCGCTTTACGCAGCCAGACCCCTCAGACCAGGAAGCCAACCGCTACCTTTACGCTATGGCTAACCCCATCAGTTTGATGGATCCTACCGGCCTTCTCTCCTTTGGAGATGTTCTGGCAGGAGTTGGGCTGGCAGTCGGAATCGCTGCTCTATTTACACTGACTGCTCCCGCGATGGGAATGGGACTGTCACTGCTGGCCGTCGCCGGGTTCTGGACTTCGGTAGCAAGCGCAGGGTATCAATGGGGCTGCAGCGCACAAGGCGGAGGATGTAGGTAACATGCCAAATCAACCACGCTCAGGGCTCCTGACAATCAAGCTCACCATCCTCAGTTGCGGCATCAGCGCTCTGGCAATGTATCTTGGCTTTTCTTCGACCGAGGGGCAAGGACGCATCGGGTATGCGATTATCGGGTCGATCGCAATTCTCGTCGGGTTGGTCGCATCGGCCTACCTCATTCGGATGATGAAGAGACAGCCATAGAATCGAACTCCCGGCGAGGTCGTGGCTACTTGACCTGGTCTGGGCCGATGCGCGTCCGCCTCTGTCGGCTCGTTTGACCGGCTCAGCTGGTTTGTTGGAGGGTGTGGGCGAGTCGGTAGGAATCGGTGCCGGTTTCGATGATGGTGCCTTTGAAGGTGAGTCTGTCGACGATGGCGGCGCAGAGGCGTGGGTCGGTGAAGGTTTTGGTCCAGCCGGAGAAGGATTCGTTGGTGGCGATGGCCACGGATGCTTTTTCTTCGCGTTCGGTGAGGACCTGGAAGAGCAGTTCGGCGCCGCGTTTGTCCAGTTGAATACTGGCTTCCAAGGGAGCCACCTGTCGTGCGCTTCAGAGCCACCTGCCCAGATCACGGATCGTGTCGTTCAGAGCCACGATTGGCGTGGTTGAGAGCCACCTGA
>NZ_JBVAYV010000055.1:0-15250 GCF_055412805.1 Pseudarthrobacter kochi | reverse complement strand
AAGCACCGGGACAGACAACGGCGTACTTCTGTGTTCACACCACCACCACGTCATCCACAAGGAACACTGGAGCATCCAGGTCCGTACCGGCATCCCCTGGTTCATCCCGCCCCCACACCTTGACCCCCGCCAAAAACCCCGACGCAACCACTACTTCCGCCCCGCCAACCTCGACACCCCCGGCTGACGCCGGCTGTGCCTTCAGACGGGGGCGGAGCAGTGCCGCGGATATTGTCGGAGCCCCGCCCTACCGTGGCTGGCATGGAACACGTCATGGTGAAATCAGGGCCGGATGGAAGGCCCCAGGCGGTGCTGCGCGGCGGCCGCGAATGGATTGTCGGCGCGGAGCCGGTCCGCTGGTTCGAGCGGGTGAGCTGGTGGGAGGCCGAGCGGCGGATGCCCAAAGGACTAAGCCGAGTCGACGTCGAGGTCTGGCGGGTCCAGGCGTGACCCGGCCGGAATGCGGGTTCTGCCCTCACCACGATGGAAATCATCCGTGACGGTCTGGGCGGCGGCTGGCGGCTGCGGGAGGCCGTAGCGGACGCGGCATAGCTGCGGCGTTCCGCTGGCTTCGCCTGGCCGGCCGCGGGTACCCAGGCCAGAAGTGCCGGGCATTGGAAAAGCCTTCCACCGCGACTATTGGGGGATGCCGCGGTGGAAGGCTTGTTATGAATATACCGTGAACTTCGGGAAATGTGAAACACGCACCGGGCGATTCTGCGCGGCAGAAACGCCTATTCGATGGCGAAACTTCGGTTGCAGAATGCCCTGAAGAACGCCGGCCTCTGGGGAGGTCCAGGCTAAGGCCGCCGGACCGGGACAAACACCCTTGGCTGGTTCTTCCACTCGGGTTCCATCTCCGAGATGGTCTCCCGCATGATCCGGTCCGAGGCCTCCCGGGCTGCCTCCGGGTTACCGGCGGCGATCGCCTCTGCGACGTCCACGTGCCACTGCAGCGCCGTGTCGGGGGGGTGGTCCGGCATCAGGCCATGCACAGTGCGGCCGGTCAGCGTCTCGGCCACCTGGCCCACCATGTTGGCAAACATCTCGTTTCCGGAGCCGGTCAGCAGCAGGGAGTGGAAATGGATATCGAGCTCCAGGAACCTCGGCACGTCCCCGGCCTGCCCGGCGTCGCGCATCGCATGCGAGACCTCCACAAGTTCGCGCCGGATTTCCTCCGGGGCGTTGGCGGCGGCCAGTTCGGCGGCCACGGGCTCGACGGCGGTGCGCAGCTCTGCGAGGGAGCGCAGCTGCGCGCCGCGGCCCGCGCCGGCGAGGCGCCAGCGGATCACCTGCGGGTCGAAGGGGTTCCAGCGGCTGGCCGGGAGCACCCGGATCCCCACACGCTTGGTCGTTTCGACCAGGCCGAGTGACTGAAGGACCCGCACCGCCTCGCGGACCACCGAACGGGACACCTTGAGTTCATCTTCGAGGTGCTCGGCCAGCATGATGTGGCCGGCCGGGAGTTCGCCCGCGACGATCCTGCTGCCGAGGTGCTCAATCGCGCGGTGGTGGAGGCTGGTTGACATAGTCGTAAGCATAGTGTGGCGGACGCTGTTCATACCGTCGGTCCGGCGTGGACCGGCGGAGACGCACCCGGAAATCATAGACTGTTTGTGACGCGCCATATTCCGCCACGTGGGCACTGCTTTCCCGCAGCCCGCGGAAATACATATGGTTTATTGACAGCCACTGATCCCAAGAAGACGGTCCCGCCCCACGCGCGGGACGAACTGCACTTGTTGCACAGAAATGAATTGGAGTTTTGATGTCAGCACACATCGGTGTCACCGGCCTTGCGGTGATGGGGGCCAACCTCGCCCGCAACCTGGCCCGGAACGGCTTCACCGTTGCCCTGCACAACCGGTCCGTCGAGAAGACCGACGCCCTGCTCGAAAAGCACGGCCAGGACGGCGACTTCGTCCGCACGGAGACCCTGCAGGAGCTCGTCGACTCGCTGGAGAAGCCCCGCCGCGTGCTGATCATGGTCAAGGCCGGCAAGCCGGTCGACTCCGTGATCGAGCAGCTTGAGCCGCTCCTGGAAGCCGGCGACATCATCATCGACGCCGGCAACTCACACTATGAGGACACCCGCCGCCGCGAAGCAGCCCTCGCCAAGAAGGACCTGCACTTCGTCGGCATCGGCGTCTCCGGCGGCGAGGAAGGTGCCCTCAACGGCCCCTCGATCATGCCTGGCGGCTCGAAGGAATCCTACGACGCCCTGGGCCCGCTCCTGGAAAAGATCGCCGCGCACGTCGACGGCAAGCCCTGTTGTGCCTGGATCGGCACTGACGGCGCCGGCCACTTCGTCAAGATGGTCCACAACGGCATCGAATACGCCGACATGCAGGTCATCGGTGAAGCGTTCGACCTGCTGCGCTCCGGTGCCGGCATCGAACCGGCCGAGCAATCCAAAATCTTCGCAGAGTGGAACAAGGGCGACCTCGCCTCGTTCCTGATTGAGATCTCCGCCGAGGTCCTTGGCCACGTGGACGCGAAGACCGGCAAGCCGTTCGTCGACGTCGTCGTGGACGCCGCCGGGCAGAAGGGCACCGGCCGCTGGACGGTCATCTCCGCGCTCGAACTGGGATCCCCGACGTCGGGCATCGCCGAATCGGTCTTCGCCCGGGCACTGTCCTCCCAGACGGAGCAGCGCAAGCTGGCCCAGGAACTGCTCGCCGGCGGCGAGGCCGACGTCGAGGTCCCCGAGAGCTTCGTCGAGGATGTCCGCCAGGCGCTGTACGCGTCCAAACTGGTCTCGTACGCCCAGGGGCTGGACATGCTCACCTCTGCGGCCAAGGAATACGGCTGGGACCTGAAGCTGGATGAGATCGCCTCCCTGTGGCGCGGCGGCTGCATCATCCGCGCCGAACTGCTCAAGGAGATCACCAAGGCCTACGCCGCGGAAGAGAAGCCGGCCAACCTGCTGTTCGCCCCGGCCTTCACCCAGGCGATCGCTGAGGTCCTTCCGGCCTGGCGCCGCGTGGTCTCCACCGCAGTCCTGCTCGGCATCCCCGTGCCGGTGTTCTCCTCCTCGCTGGCCTACTACGACGGCCTGCGCCGCAAGCGCCTCCCGGCTGCCGTGATCCAGGGCCAGCGCGACCTCTTCGGCGCGCACACCTACGGCCGCGTCGACGCCGAGGGAACCTTCCACACCCTCTGGGGCGAGGACAAGTCCGAAATCGAGGCAGTGGACACCCACTAGTTCCGCAACTGACGCCTGCGGCCGGTGCTCCCCGTTACTCTGGGAGCACCGGCCGTTCGCGTTTCCCCGGATCGTGCCCCGGCATTTTCGCAGTGTCCGTCACCGTAACTGTCCCGTCAGCGTCCCAGGAGTGCAGCAGATGACCCAGCATGTAGCTTTTGTCACCGGTGCCTCCACCGGAATCGGTTATGAGACCGCGTGGAAGCTCGCGGCCCGCGGTTTCACCGTCTATGCCGGCGCCCGCCGGGTCGAGAAGATGGAGCCTCTCAAGGCCCACGGCGTGACGGTTGTGGCGCTGGACGTCACGGACGAGGATTCCATGACCGCCGCCGTCGAGCAGGTGATGGCCGCCCACGGCCGGGTCGACGTCCTGGTGAACAATGCCGGCTACGGCTCCTACGGCTCGCTTGAGGAAGTGGAACTGGCCGAGGGGAAGCGGCAGTTCGACGTCAACCTCTTCGGGCTGGCGCGGATGACACAGCTGGTGATCCCCGGAATGCGGGCCGCCGGACGGGGGAGGATCATCAACGTCTCCTCAATTGGCGGAAAGATGTACGAGCCGCTGGGTGCCTGGTACCACGCCACGAAGTTCGCCGTCGAGGGCCTGAGCGATTCGCTGCGGATCGAACTGAAGCCCCACGGCATCGATGTATCCATCATCAAGCCGTCAGGAACCGAATCGGAATGGGGCGCCATCTCCGGCGACAGCCTGCTGGCCACGTCCGGCGGGGGACCCTACATGGACCAGGCGAAGGTGGTGGCGGCAGCGCTGGCTTCCACCGTGGGCTCCACCATGTCCACGCCCCCGGGTGTCATTGCCGACGCCATAGTCCACGCCGCGACGTCCGCGAAGCCCAGGACCCGGTATCCGGTGGGCAAAGGGGCGCGCGCCATCCTGCTGCTGCGGCGGCTGCTCCCGGACCGGGCCTTCGACGTCGTGATCTGGAACATCTACAAGCGGTTTCCCGCGTAGCTAGATCCGGTATTCGATCTCGTATTCGGCAGGGTCGACGGCGGGCTTGGTTTCGCGCTGCGCGTCGCGGTGCCGCCAGGTGGCCGGCACGCCGGTGAGGATCGATTCGGCCGGAGCGTCCTTGACCACGACGGCGTTGGCCCCGATGGCGCTGTCCCGGCCGATGGTGATGGGGCCCAGGACCTTGGCGCCGGCGCCGATCACCACCCGGTCCTCGATGGTGGGGTGGCGCTTGACCTTGGCCAGCGAACGTCCGCCGAGGGTGACTCCGTGATAAATCATGACGTCTTCGCCGATCTCGGCGGTCTCGCCGATGACGACGCCCATGCCGTGGTCGATGAAGAAGCGGCGGCCGATCGTGGCGCCGGGGTGGATCTCGATGCCGGTCAGGAACCGGGCGAGCTGCGAGACCAGGCGGGCCGGGAAGCGCAGCGCAGGGTTCTGCCACATCCGGTGCGTCAGGCGGTGGGCCCAGATCGCGTGGAGTCCGGAGTAGGCAAAGAAGTTCTCAAAAGAACCTCGGGCCGCCGGGTCGTGGGACCGGGCGGCGTCGAGGTCTTCCTTCAGTCTTGCGAAAAAGCTCACAAAGACCTTTCTACGAAATCTTGGGACAGGGCTGGACTCAGCCGCGGATGTCGTCGTACAGCACGGTGGAGATGTAACGCTCACCGAAATCGCAGACCACAGCAACAATAAGCTTACCGGCGTTCTCCGGCCGCTTGGCGAGTTCCAGGGCTGCCCAGACGATCGCGCCGGAGGAGATGCCGCCGAGGATCCCTTCCTTGACGCCGAGTTCGCGGGCCACGCGGACCGAGTCCTCCAGAGTGGCGTCGATGACTTCGTCGTAGACGTTGGTGTCCAGGATTTCGGGGATGAAGTTGGCGCCGAGGCCCTGGATTTTATGCGGGCCCGGAGCGCCGCCATTGAGGATGGCGGAGTCCTTCGGCTCGACGGCGATGATCTGCACGTCGGGCTTGCGCTCCTTGAGCACCTGTCCGACGCCGGTGACGGTTCCGCCGGTGCCGACGCCGGCAACGAAAATGTCCACCTTGCCGTCGGTGTCGGACCAGATTTCCTCGGCCGTGGTCTGGCGGTGGACCTCGGGGTTGGCCTCGTTGGCGAACTGCTGCGCCCAGATGGAATTCTCCGTGTTGGCCACGATCTCCTGCGCCTTTTCCACGGCGCCCCGCATGCCCTCGGAGCCCGGGGTGAGCACAATCTCGGCACCGTACGCGCGGAGCATGACACGGCGTTCGGTCGACATGGTTTCCGGCATGGTCAGGATGACCTTGTAGCCCCGGGCAGCCCCGACCATGGCCAGGGCGATGCCGGTGTTCCCGGAGGTGCCCTCGACAATGGTGCCGCCGGGCTTGAGGGCGCCGGACTTCTCCGCGGCGTCGACAATCGCGACACCGATCCGGTCCTTGACGCTGTTGGCAGGGTTGTAGAACTCGAGCTTGACTGCCACGGTGGCGTCGAGGCCTTCGGTCAGCCGGTTGAGCCTGACCAGCGGGGTTCCGCCAACCAGCTGGGTAACGTCGTCATAGATCCGTGCCATGGGTGTCTGCGCCTGTCTGTTGAAGAGGGAATACTGAGGTCAGCCTAACGAGGGCCCGCGAACCCTAGCTAAGCATTAAGCCATGCAGAGTAATATTTCCTGGCCTTGGCCAGCTTCGGATTGATGATCACCTGGCAGTACCCCTGCTCCGGGAACTTGCCGTAGTAATCCTGGTGGATTTCCTCCGCCCTGTGGAACACAGGCAGCCGGCTGACTTCCGTGACGATCGGGTGCGCCCACAGCGCCTGGTTCCGCTCGATCGCTTCTTCGAAGAGGATCTTCTCCTCGGTCGTCTCGTAGAACATCGACGAGCGGTACTGGGTGCCGACGTCGTAGCCCTGCCGGTTGGGCGTGGTGGGGTCGTGGAGTGCGAAGAACATGTCCAGGATGACCTCCGCCGGGACGACCTCTTCATCGAAAGTCACCGCCACCACCTCGGCATGGCCGGTGGTTCCGGAGCAGACGGCGTAGTAGTCGGGGTTGCGGTGATGGCCTCCGGTGTAGCCCGAAACTACAGCGCTGACACCCTTGGTTTTCTGGTAAACGGCGTCGAGGCACCAGAAGCAGCCTCCGCCGAGGACAAAAGTTCTCATGCTCTCTTCAATGGTTGAAGGGCCCCGATGATTCCCGGCGTCCGCGGCGCCGGCCTGCCGATAGGGTAAAAATGGGGGTATGGAACCTGTAAACACCGACGTTTCAGCCGGCCCTTCCGAAGGCACAAACTCCGAAGGCACCAACGCTGCCGGCCACGGAGCCGGGGAAACGGCCGCGGCGCCCACGCTGGGCATGATCCTGCTGGCCGTCGAGGAGCTCTGGCCCGAATCGCTCGCGGAGGACTGGGACGAAGTGGGCCTCGTGGCGGGGCACCCGTCCGCCCAGGTGGGCAGGATCCTCTTTGCCGTCGATCCCACCCTTGAGGTGATCGAGGAGGCCATCGAGTTCGGCGCCGAACTGCTCATCACCCACCACCCCTTGCTGCTCAAAGGTGTCACTTCGGTCGCGGCGACCACCGCCAAGGGCCGGGCAGTGCACCGCCTGATTGAGTCGGGCACCGGGCTGCTGACGGTACACACCAACGGCGATTCCGCCGTCGGCGGTGTCTCGGATGTCCTGGCCGACGCGCTGGGCCTGCAGAATGTCGTTCCGCTTTCCCCGGCCGCGAACGGCCTGCCGGAAGAAGGCATCGGGCGGGTGGGCGACCTTGAGGAGCCCCTCACCCTGGGCGACTTCGCTGCCCGCGTCTTCGGCATCCTTCCGGCGGTCGCGGGGGGAGTGCGGGTGTCCGGGGACCGGGACGGGCTGGTGCGCAGGGTGGCCCTCTGCGGCGGGGCCGGTGACTCCCTGTTTGGCGAGGTGCGGGCCAGCGACGCCGACGTCTACCTCACGGCCGATCTGCGGCACCATCCGGCGTCGGAAGCCCGTGAGGCGGCAGTCGACGACCGGCCCTATCTTATTGACGTCTCCCACTTCGCCAGCGAGTGGCTGTGGCTGCCCGCCGCCGCCGCGGCCCTCGGCAATGTACTGAGCGACCAGGGCCACGACGTCGAAATCCGGGTCAGCACCACCAACAGCGACCCGTGGGACTTCATACTGACTCCGGGCGGGGACTAGAGTCTAGGGAGCGCCGACACGGTGCCCGGCTTCGGCCGGCAGGGATTTAGCGGAGGTAAATAGTGGCCAAGGCAGCACCGGCGGAACAGTTGAAGTTGCTCGAATTGCAGGGACTTGATGCGAAGCTCAAATCCCTGTCCAACCGCCGCCGAAGCCTTGAAAGCGACTCCCGGATCACCGATCTTGAAGCAGCCCTTGGCGTGGCCAACGGTGAACTCGGCGCCGCGAAGGTAGCCGTCCACGACGCCGAACTGGAGCTCAAGCGGGCCGAAGCCGACGTCGAGCAGGTCGCCTCCCGGATTGAACGCGACGAGGCGAAGCTCAACAGCGGCACCGGCCTTTCCAAGGACCTCATGGCCCTGCAGCGCGACCTCGTGTCCCTGAACAAGCGCCGCTCCGACCTGGAGGACGTTGAGCTGCAGGTCCTTGAACGGCTGGACTCACTCCGCCTCCGCCAGACAAGCCAGCAGCAGATCGTTGACGACATCCAGGGCTCCTTCGGGTCCATCCGCTCCGAACTGGACGAACAGCTCGCGGAGATCGCAGCCGAGGCCACGGTGGTCCGCGGCAAGCGTGCAGAGTTCGCCGACGGGTTGGACGCCGGCCTGCTGGCCATCTACGAGAAGACCCTGGCCAGGCGAGGCGTCGGCGCGGCCCGCCTCTTCCACGGAACGTCCGAGGGCTCGGGCATGCAGCTGAGCCCCGGCGACCTCGCCGAAATCAAGGCCGCGGCCGAAGACGACGTCGTGTTCTGCCCGGACTCCGGCTGCATCCTGGTCCGCTCCTCCGAGTGGGCCTAGCCACCCAACTGACTGGCAGCAGGGGCCGTTTTGGGCGCTCAAAACGGCCACAACTGCTAGCTAGTTGGGCAGGATCAGGTTAAGGGTGTGCGGCTTCCGGGCCGTGCCCTCGACCAGTTCGGCGGTCCACTTCTCGGCCGCTGCTCTCTGCAGCTGGGCAGGAGTCTGCAGCGCCTTGCCCCGGCGGACCAGCAGGTGCCGGGCAAGTTCGCCCCGGGTGTGCTTGGCGAAGTGGCTGACCACCTTCCGTGCGCCGTTGACCTCGGTGTACACGTTGACTGCGACGGTCTGCGACGGCGGGGGAGTCCACGCGGCAGCGTAGGTGCTGGAGCGGCAGTCCACCAGCAGTTCACCGTCCGCGGCGGCCGCAAGGGCCTCAGCGAGGTGCGGTTTCCAGAAGGACGCCAGGCGTCCGACGTCGGGCAGTGCGGTTCCCATCGACAGCCGGTAGGCAGGCACCCGGTCGCCGAAGCGGATGGCCCCCCAGAGCGCGGAAATGACCAGCACTGATTCGTCCGCCTTCTTCCGCTGCGTCGGGGTGAGGGAGTTGTAGTCGAGCGCGTCGTACAGCACCCCGGAGTAGACCTGATGGGCGGGTGCCGCCGGCTCGGCGTGCAGCCTGGTATTCCGTTCGACGTCGGCCCACAGCGAGGCGCCGACGCCCAGAAGCGCCAGGGCGTCCTCATGGGCGCTGACGGTTCCGAGCCCCTCCAGTACCTTGGCCCGGCATGTGTTCAGTCGGGGGAAGCTCAGGGTGGTCCAGTCGACGGCGTCGCCGGACGTGGCGGGGGTCTTGCCTTCGGAGGGCGGCAGCAGAATCAGCACCGTCCAATCCTAGTGGGGCCGGTTCTTCCAACCCGCCCGCCTGTCAGGCCGCCTGGACGGGTGGAAGCTGCGCCGCCTGCGCCGCCTGCGCCGCCTGCGCCGCCTGGACCGCCTGCGCCGCCTGGACCGCCTGCGCCGCCTGCGCCGCCTGGTTTTCGCGCGCGAGGAAGGCCGAAAGCTCACCGATGGTGCTCATCAGCGGTGCGGGGAAAACCACCGTCGAGTTCTTGTCCACGGCGATTTCCACCAGTGACTGCAGGTTCCGCAACTGCAGCGCCAGCGGGTGGGCCATCATCGTGTCGGAGGCCTCGCCCAGGGCGGCAGCGGCGATCGACTCTCCCTCGGCGGCGATGATCTTTGCCCGCTTCTCACGCTCGGCCTCGGCCTGGCGGGCCATGGCGCGCTTCATGGTCTCCGGAAGTTGGATGTCCTTGAGTTCCACGAGGGTGACCTCGACGCCCCACTCCAGTGTGAGGGCGTCGAGGATCTCGCGGATGTCGCTGTTGATCCGCTCCGTTTCCGAGAGCGTCTGGTCCAGGCTGTGCCGGCCGACGACTTTGCGCAGTGTGGTCTGGGCGATCTGGTTGATCGCCGCCGACACGTTTTCGATCGCCACCACCGATTTCACGGCGTCCACGACCCGGTAGTAGGCCACCGCCGAGATGTCGACGCTGACGTTGTCCTGGGTGATGATGCCCTGCGACTGGATCGGCATGGTCACGATCCGCAGGCTGACGAGGTTTAGCTTGTCGACAAACGGGATAATGAAACGCAATCCGGGCATCCGCACGCCGACCACCCGGCCAAGCCGGAACGCCTTGCTCGTACTGCCGCACAATTTGAATCGCCATCCTGGCCAGCACGATCACCACAACCACGACGATCAGCCACACGATGACAACGGTCCAGGCCATCGGAATCGGTCCTTGCCTGGGGGATACTTCCTGTCTAAATTCTCCCACCGGAGGCCCGAAAAAGATCCGGGGGAGGCGGCTGCTGGAGGAGACCGTAGAATGGACGGCGGATGGGTTGACCAGGCGGCCGCGCGTCACGCAAGTGGCTCGAGGAACGTCCGGGCTCCGCAGGGCAGGGTGGTGGGTAACGCCCACTCGGGGTAACCCGCAGGCCAGTGCCACAGAGAACAGACCGCCTGCATGCGGCGCGTGCTTGCATGGGCTGCAGGGCAGGTAAGGGTGAAACGGTGGTGTAAGAGACCACCAGCTTCCCGGGTGACCGGGAAGGCTAGGTAAACCCCACCCGGAGCAAGGCCAGACAGGGCACGTTCGAGGGCTGCTCGCCCGAGTGTCCGGGTAGGCTGCTGGAGGGCGTCGGCAACGGCGTTCGTAGATGGATGGCCGCTACTCCCGCGCTGGCAACGGCGCGGGAACACAGAACCCGGCGTATCGGTCAACCCATCCACTCACATTCCCCGTGCCTACCCCGGGTGTCTGACCTGGCGCCGTCCTCCTCGACCGCAAACGAAAGCGGCGGCCGGCACCGTGTGGTGCCAGCCGCCGCCGGGAAAGACCAGGTTTCGGATCAGGCCTAAGCCTTCCGCTTCACCCAGCCCCACACCCCTGTTGCCACAAAGAGGACCAGCCCAATGACGGCCAGCCACAGCAGGCCCTTAACGGCAAAGCCAAGAATCGAAAGAACGAGCCAGATGATGAGTAGTGTGATTATGAGTCCCATACGAACATCCTAACGGCCAACGGCCCACAGACACGGAATATACGGCGCCTGCAGGTCCGGCCAGCCTTCGCCCGTTAGCGGGACGAAATTTCGCGATTTACCTCTTCCCTGCGGCGCTGCAGGCTGAAGCGAATGCTTGACATCATCGCGGCAGGACCAGAGACTGCAGTGAACGTTCAAGTAACGGTGCGGTCAGCGAAGAGCATAGGAGCAATAGTGCCGGACGACGGAGCATACGACTACGTGATTGCAGGCGGCGGCACCGGCGGCAGCGTCCTGGCGGGCAGGCTGAGTGAAGACCCCTCAGTCACCGTTCTCCTGCTGGAGGCCGGCAGATCGGACCGCCATCCGTTCATCCACGTCCCGGCTGGTTTCCCGAAGCTCAAGGGCGGCCCCTACCAATGGGACTACGCGAGCGTCCCGCAGAAGCACAGCAACGGCCGCCTCATCCCGCTCGCTCAAGGCCGCGTGCTGGGCGGCGGCGGGTCCATCAACTCCCAGGTCTTTACGCGCGGCGTGGCCGAGGACTACGACAACTGGGTCACGGACTATGGCTGCGAAGGCTGGTCCGGTGACGAGGTGAGCAAGTACTTCATCCGCTCGGAGTCCAACAGCCGGCTCTCGGCACCGCACCATGGAACCCTGGGCCCGCTCGGAGTCTCCGACCTCCTGCGTCCGCATAAGCTCTCGGCGGCCTTCGTCAAGGCGGGCCAGGAGTTCGGGCTGCCCTACAACAGCGATTTCAACGGGGCCCAGCAGTACGGCGTCGGCTTCTACCAGACCACCACGAAGAACGGCCGACGGTGCAGCGCGGCGGTCGCCTACCTCAAGCCGGCCCGCAAGCGGAGCAATCTCACCGTCCGCGCCAACGTGACCGTCTCCAGGGTGATCGTCAAGAATGGCCGGGCCGTTGGAGTCCAGGCGATCCAAGGCGGCAACGCGCGCACGTACACGGCAAACCGTGAGGTGATTGTCTCCGCCGGTGCCTTCGGCTCGCCCAAGCTGCTGCAGCTTTCGGGCATCGGCGACCCCGAAGATCTCGTCGCGGCCGGCATCGATACCATCCATGCCCTGCCCGGCGTGGGAAAGAACCTGCAGGACCACTGCGACGTCGACATCGTCTACGAACTCACGGACTACCACAGCCTGGACCGGCTCAACCAGGTCCGCCCGGCCACCGTCCTGGCCGGCGTCGAGTACCTCGCCTTCCGTTCGGGACCGTTCGCTTCAACCCTTGTCGAGGCCGGTGGCTTCAGTTACGCCAACAAGGACGAGAAGACCCCCGACCTACAGTTCCACTTCCTCCCCGCCGCGCGGATGGGGACCGGCGCCGCCGCTTTGAAACCCGGCTTCGGTGCCACGCTGAACTCGTACTTCCTGCGGCCCCGGAGCCGGGGAACAGTTCGTCCCGTGTCCTCGGACCCGGGCAAAGCACCCCTTATTGATCCGAACTACCTCGCCGACGACTACGACCTTGAAATGGCCATCGCCGGGGTGCAGCAGAGCCGTCAGATCATGGAGCAGTCGTCGATGGCGGCACTCACCAAGGCGGAGCACATTGGCGACGGCTCCCGGGTGGAAACCCGCGACGAGTACGTGAAATTCGTCCGCTCCTTCGGCCGGACCTCGTACCACCCCGTCGGAACCTGTGCCATGGGAACCACCGATGAATCTGTGGTCTCGCCGCGGCTCAAGGTCCACGGGCTCGAGGGATTGCGCGTGGTTGACTCCTCGATCATGCCGCGGCTCGTGAGTGCCAACACTCAGGCGCCGACCATCATGATCGCGGAAAAGGCCGTCGACATGATTCTCCAGGACGCCAGGTGGTAGACCGGAAGTGCCCGTGGTCCCAGCCGGCCCCCAGGGCCGTGTGAGTCATTTCACGCGTCACCGGGCACCGGACCGTGCCGGACCGCCAGTAGAATGGACGGTGAACGTAGAAGTTCTGCCGCCGGGTCTGCGTTCGCAGCCGGCGGCTTTTCTTTGCTCGACACAGGCACCCGGGGTGGACCGAATCCCCGGAGCCGAGGTTCCGGACACCCTCCGGCAGCCGACTTCCGCATACGACGCCGTATGTGGTGGATTCTAGGAAGGTATTTCTGTGAGCCAGACGTCAGATTCTTGTCTTGATACGTGGATGGGCCGGGAGGCGCTCGCCGAGGCCATGATCCCGGTAATCGGCCGGCTGTACCGCGAGAACAACGTGGTCACGTCCATTCACGGCCGCAGCCTGATCAACAAGTCCACCATGAACATCCTGAAGGCGCACCGCTTCGCCCGCCGGATGAGCAAGGAAGAACTGCGCCTCGAAGAGACAGCCCCGCTGCTGGACGCCCTGACCAAGCTGGACCTCGGCGCCGCGGCCATCGACATTGCCCGCCTCACCGAGAAGTACCGCGTCGAGGGCAACGGTGCCACCCTGGACGAGTTCCTCCGCGGGGAACTCGCCGAGGTTGTTGGCAAGCGTGGCGGCGACGACCGCACCAGCACCGACGTCGTCCTCTACGGCTTCGGCCGCATCGGGCGGCTCCTGGCCCGACTCCTGGTCGAAAAGGCCGGCGGCGGGCACGGCCTGCGGCTGCGGGCGATCGTGGTCCGCCGCGGCTCGGATAACGACCTGGCCAAGCGCGCCAGCCTGCTTCGCCGCGACTCGGTCCACGGCTCCTTCGAAGGCACCATCAAGGTGGACCTCGAGAACGACACCATCACCGCCAACGGTGTCCAGATCCAGGTCATCTACTCGGACAACCCCGCCACGGTCGACTACACCGCCTACGGCATCCACGACGCACTCGTCGTCGACAATACGGGACGCTGGCGCGACGCCGAAGGCCTCTCCCAGCACCTCAAGAGCAAGGGCGTTTCCCGGGTTCTGCTCACGGCTCCGGGCAAGGGTGATCTTAAGAACATCGTGCACGGCATCAATCACGCAACGATCACCGATGCGGACAAGATCGTCTCCGCGGCTTCCTGCACCACCAATGCCATCACCCCCGTCCTGAAGGCGATCAACGACCGTTACGGCGTGGTGCATGGCCACGTGGAGACCGTCCACTCCTTTACCAACGACCAGAACCTGATCGACAACTTCCACAAGGGCGACCGCCGCGGACGCTCCGCCGCGCTGAACATGGTCATCACCGAGACCGGTGCCGCCACGGCAGTAGCCAAGGCCCTGCCGGAGCTCCTCGGCAAACTGTCGGGAAGCTCGATCCGGGTCCCCACCCCGGACGTGTCCCTGGCCATCCTGAACCTGAGCCTGGAAAACGGCACCTCCAAGGATGAGGTCAACGACTACCTGCGGGAGATGTCGCTGCACTCGGAGCTGCGGAAGCAGGTCGACTACATCGATTCACCCGAGGTTGTCTCCACAGACTTCGTCGGCTCCCGCCGGGCAGGCATCGTCGACGGCCTGGCCACCATCTCCAACGACAAGAACGTCATCCTCTACGTCTGGTACGACAACGAGTTCGGCTACAGCTGCCAGGTGGTCCGTGTCATGGAGGAAATGGCCGGCGTGAACCCGCCGTCGTTCCCCGCCAAGGACGCGGCAGCAACGCTGGAGGCAGCCGGCCTGCCCGTCGAGGTCCAGGCCTGACGGCACATCCTGCGAACTCTGTTCCGCCTTTCCCGGCCGATCCTCTGGAATCGGCCGGGAAAGGGCACCACAATGGTGCAATGGAACAGAACCCGGCAGTAGAGCACGAAACCACCCTGGAACACGCCCTGGACGTAGCGCGGCGGAACGCCAAGGAAGCCAAACGGCTCCTCGACGACGCCCGCGCCAAGCATGCGGCCGGTGAGGTCGACGAGGCGCGGGTCCGGCAACTCGAATCGCTCCTGGCCCTTGCCAACGAAGACCTTGTGCGCGTGACGAAGGAGAACTAGCGGGCTACCTGTCCTCCACACTGTGGACAACCCCCGCAGCGTCTGAGGCCCGGCCTAGGCTTCGGGGGTGGAAAGAACTAGTCCCGCCCCGGAACTCTCCGGATTCAAGCACGCTGCCCGGGTGCCGGATTGACGCTCACGTGGCCGGAGTTCCGGCAGGCACGACGGCGGTCCCGCCAGGCGTGGGCCCTGCTGGCTGCCGCGGCACTCACCGTTGTCGCGGTGCTCGGGTGGTTCTTCACCGCCGGGCAGTTTGGCGCCGTCGACCCGACCGACGGACCCAGCGAGGCGCCTGTGCTGGCAGCCGGCTGGATGAACGCCGTCGCTTCCGTGCGGCCGGTTCCGGCCGGCTCAGCCGCGGCGCTGCTGGACACGCTTACGGTCAAGGGGCGGGCGGCCCAGGACAACTACGACCGCAGCGCCTTCGGCCAGGCCTGGCTGGACGTGGACCGCAACGGTTGCGATACCCGCAACGACATCCTCCGCCGCGACCTGACGGGTGCCGGGTTTACCAGGGAATCCGGTTGCCGCGTGGCCGCCGGGACGCTCCGGGAACCGTACACGGGCCGGCAGATCACGTTTAGCCGCAATACCGTTTACTTAGGTGGTTTGGGTATTCGTTTGAGCGGCCAGCCTGACATCTTGCGTTTGACTACGCGGGGGTTGCTTCGTTGTCGGCGTGGTGGCAGGAGGTCGTG
>NZ_JBVAYV010000054.1:0-16845 GCF_055412805.1 Pseudarthrobacter kochi | reverse complement strand
CTCTTTTCGGTGGTCAATGGGTTCTAGACAAGCTCCATTTTCCTTGAAAAGACGGGCATTCTCGGTTTAAACCGCCGTCGGCGCCCCGACCATCATCGGTGGATCAAGGCTAAGGGGAAGCTTCTTCAATCCTGCTCGCTTTGCGCTCGGTCCGTGTCCGCAGCCGGGCGATGCATGACGGCATGGCCCTCACCGCGTGATGCTGCCGAGTCCGGTATTCACTCGGCGGCATGCCGACGATCTCGGCGAACCGTGAGCTGAACGATCCCAGCGAGGTACAGCCGACCTCCATGCAGGCATCCGTCACGCTGGCACCGGACCGCAGCAGTGCCATGGCGCGTTCGATCCGCCGGGTCATGAGGTAGGTGTAGGGCGTCTCTCCGTAGGCCGCTTTGAACTGGCGGGAGAAATGCGCCGGGGACATGAGGGCACCGGCGGCCATGGTGGGCACATCCAGTGGACGGGCGTAGTCACGGTCGATCAGGTCCCGTGCCCGGCGCAGGTGCGCCAGGTTGGCCAACTCCTGCGGTGTCATGCCGCCATTCTAGATCCGCTGACGTCCCGGTGGAGGGGCCCAATGGGGCGGCCGGGTCAACCCCAAAACACGTGTGGTAATCCGTCCCGGAAATCTCCTGTAGAGTTGATCCTGTTGTTGTGTTTATGCAGTTCGTAGTTCAGGCAGTACGCAAGGTTGCAAGACCTTGTTCTTCTGAAGCAGCGGTTTTGAGCACCCCACACAGGAGGACCCGAAAGTCGGGACTTTTCCTCCACCTTCACGAAGGACAAAAAATAATGGCTACTGGTACCGTCAAATGGTTTAACGCTGAAAAGGGCTTCGGCTTCATTTCCCCCGATGACTCCTCACAGGACGTCTTCGCACACTACTCCGCGATCGCCTCTTCCGGCTTCCGCTCCCTCGAAGAGAACCAGAAGGTCTCCTTCGAAACCGAGCAGGGCCCCAAGGGTCCCCAGGCCGTAAACATCCAGGCTCTCTAAGACTTAGCTTCCAGCTAACTCTTCTGAGTCCGGAACCTTACAGGTTTCGAGCAGGGTCCGTCTTCGACGGGCCCTGCTTTTGTTTAACCCGGGTGTGCTGCGTCCCATGTAGATCGCAGCTGTGGCCGTTTTGAGCCCTCAAAACGGCCCCTGCTGCCAGTCAGTTGGGGCGGGCCAGCCTCAGCCGGCGTCGTGGTAGTCGAAGAACAGCGTTGCCGGGATGGGCCCCTGCAGCATCTCGGCCGTCAGCCCGTGCACGCTGACCAGATGCTCCCGGAACCAGACATCGTAGGGATCGTCCGACGTCGCGAGCGTCCGGAAGGCCTTGGCCAGGTCCTCGGCCTCATGGAACAGGCAGACGAAATCCCCCTGCGGGGTCTGCACGAGGCTGGCGACCTCCCGGGTGACGCCCATGCGCTTCCTCGAGCGTGCATGTTCCTCCCGACGCGTGCCGCTCATCTCCGCGTCGAGCGCCTTCCACTCCTCCAGTTTCCCGGGCAGGATCGGCGCGAAGCAGGTGATGCATTCCATGACAGATTTCCTTCCACGCAGTAGTAAGCACGGTGGTAATCCCATCGGTAGAGGAGCATGGTAGTCCCGCGGACGACGGCGGGACAGGGCTTCCGGAAACACCTCCGGACCCGCTCGCCCTCCAGACTCAGACACCGTGGCGCCGGGCCAGGAACGCGGCCAGCGCAGGGTTGAAGATCTCCTTCGCCAGCCAGGGCACGGACTGGGCGGCGGCAGCGAGGTCGCCGTGCGCCAGGAACAGCCGCGCTTGGGCACCTGCCGCCAGGGCCATGTAGCAGTGGTCACCGGCGAGATCGGCCATCACCCAGGACCGGTCAATCAGGGCCGCGGCTTCCTCCAGCCAGCCGGCAGCCAGGTAGGTCTCGCCGCGGACCCCGGCGACAAACGGCTCGAACGCTGTCCAGTGTTCCTCCGCAATCCAGTCCAGCGCCCGGTCCAGGCAGGCGGCCGCCAGCTCCAGATCCCCGCGGAGCAGATGCACACGTCCCAGCAATGCCTCGCTGAAGGCCTGCTGCCGGCGGTTCCGGGCCGCCTTGGCGAGCCGTCCGGATTCGGTGAACGCCGTCACCGCATCGCCGTAGTGCGCGGTGTCCGAGGCCAGCATGCCCTGGATCGCCAGAATCCGGGCCTGCTCGTCGGGGATTCCCCGCGCCGCCTGCATTGCCCTCTCCAGCCAGCCGGCCGCGCGGTCCGGGAAACCGCGCTGGACCGACAGGTAGCCCAGCTCGCGGAACGCGGCGGCGGCAGTCCGGGAGACGCCGTCGGGCGCTTCCGCCGACAACGCACGGTGCAGGAAATCGGCCACCTCGGCGCCGCGGCCGCCGGCCTGGTGGATCAGCGCCCCGGCGAGTGTCACCAGCGATTCGGCCACCAGGTGCCGGTCAACGGTGCGCTGGGCCAGGACGACGGCGAGCCGCAACTGGTCGAGGCCCCGGTCCACGGCGCCCGCAGACAGGGAGGCGCTGCCGGCGTCGAGATACGACCGGACGGTGGCCACGGTGGCGTGGACCTCGGGGTCGGCGACCGGCACAGAGTCGGACAGCGCACGACGTACCTCCGCCGGCAGCGGCAGGCCCAGCTCCCGGCGGTAGAGGTCCGCGCATTTGGTGACCTCATCCCGCGCCCGCCGGTGCTCACCGAGGGCCACCAGCGCCTTCACCAGGACGGCGGTGCAGTCCGCGTGGAAGGGATCCCGGCGCAGGGCCAGCGTGGCGAGTTCGACGGCGTCCGCCGGGGTGCCCGAGGCCAGGGCGGCCAGCGCCCTTTCGTACAAGAGCGACTGGACGCAGTTCTCGAGCCGGTACCGCTGGTCCGCCAGCCAAGAGTCAAAGACAGGGGTGTCCGCAAAGGTGAGGCCCTCCAGCAACTGGCCGTTGAACCGCCGCGGGTCGCCGCTGATGGCGACGCCGGACAGGGTCCGGCGCAGCTCGGAGAGGTTCCAGCGCAGGGCACCCAGTGGATCCGCGGCATCCGGGAACAGGAGCATGGTGGTCCGGGACCGGCTGATGCCCTCCGGCTGCAGGGCAAGGTAAGCCAGCACGGCCCAGGCTTTGCGGCCCTTGGGCTGTGGGGGAGTGGTGCAGGAGGACTCGATCGTTGGCGGACCGAGGAGCCGAATCCATGTCTCGGCCACAGGAGTAATTTTACGCCGCGGGCTCTCCGGAGTCCCGGGGAATTCCGCCGCGGGTATTCAGCCCCGGCGGATTCACACGGTTGCTCACACGGCGGCTGCAGAAACTGGACTCATCAAATCCGCACTCCACCCGAGGAACAAAAAATGGAACTGCTTGTAGTCCTGCTGTTCGGACTCGGGATTGCCGCCGGCACCGCCACGGTCCGCGCGATGCTCAAGGACGGCCACGGACACACCCCCGTGGTGCGGTCCACGGAGTCCTGGTAAGCCGGTAACCTGCCCAGCGAACCCTACATCTCGGCCCTGACCTGGTACCGGCCGGGGGCATGGATTAGGTAGCCGAGGACCGTTTGACCAGTCCAACCGCCGGTGCGGCGGACGGGTGCGGCATTTCACCACCCGCGTCTGCAAGAATTCTGGGGTGCACGGCAACTCAGCGCCGGGCACCTCAGCTTTCAGCTAGCAGGCTTCGCGGCCGCGGAAGGTAAAACCTATGCCGATGTGGGCGCAGGCCATGTTCTGGGGAACGGTGGCGGGCGGGGCGCTGGTCCTGGGCTCCTGGCTGTCCTGGACGTGGACCATTCCGGCGAAGCTGGTGTCTTCGATCATGGCGTTCGGCGCCGGCGTGCTCATCTCCGCCCTCGCCTTCGAACTGGTGGACGAAGCAGTGAAGGGCGGCGGGCTGTTGCCCACGGTTGCAGGTTTCCTGGCCGGTGCCGTGGTTTACGTCAGCGCCAACGCCCTGCTGGCCCGTTCGGGAGCGAAACACCGGAAGCGGTCCGGGGGCAAGCAGCCCTCCGAGAAGGACAGCCCGGGCAGCGGAACGGCCATCGCCGTCGGCGCCCTCCTGGACGGCATCCCGGAATCGGTGGTCCTTGGAGTGGGGCTCCTCACAGCCGGGTCCGTCAGCCCGGCCATGCTCGCAGCCGTGTTCATCTCCAACGTCCCCGAGGGGCTTTCCAGCACTGCCGGCATGAAGAAGGCCGGCCGCAGCGCAGGATATGTCTTCAGCGTCTGGGGCGGCATCGCCCTGCTCTCCGGCGCGGCGTCACTCCTGGGTTTCACCGCTTTGGAGAACGCCCCCGAGGAAGCGGTGGCGTTCATCACCGCCGTGGCCGCCGGCGGGATCCTGGCCATGCTGGCCGACACCATGATTCCCGAGGCGTTCGAGGAACACCACAACCTCACTGGGCTGGTGGCCGCCGTCGGATTTCTCAGCGCGTTCACCATCCACCACGTGGGCGGGTAGCACGCGGGACCCGCAGTTGCCCGCTACCGGGCCTTCGGGATGATGATCCACAGCACGATGTAGGCGAGTTCGCCGACGCCGAACAGGCCGAAGAGCACAAAGCCGACGCGGAC
The DNA here is from genome assembly GCF_055412805.1 of Pseudarthrobacter kochi. NCBI lineage: Bacteria > Bacillati > Actinomycetota > Actinomycetes > Micrococcales > Micrococcaceae > Pseudarthrobacter > Pseudarthrobacter kochi. Next base: position 12,323 of record NZ_JBVAYV010000054.1, on the reverse strand, counting down.
CAGGGCCCTGGAAATCCCAAGCGGTCAGCGAGTCCTGCGCACACACCTGCGATGATCTTGCCGTTCGTGGGCCTAACCAGAGATCGTTCCATCCAGCCAAGGTAGCAGCGTGGGCGCGTCAGCTGAACAGTTCCGGGACAGCCGATCCTTTGCCGGAGTCACACCCTCCGCTTCACACGATTGCTCACACGGCGGCTCGCGACACTGGGCTCACCAATCCGCCCACCACCTGAGGTGAACCCACAATGGAAGTCCTGATTGCCGTTTTTGCCGGAACCATGCTCGTCGCCGTCCCCGGAACCCTCCGCGCCGTCCTCAAGGACGGCCACGGGAGGACTCCAAAGGTCCGGTCCACCGAACCCTGGCGCGCGGGGAACCTGCCCAGCGAACCGTACTCGGCGCCCCACGCCTGGTACCTCCCCGGGGCATGGATGCGGTAGACGCGCCAGTCCACGATCATGCGGCGGGGCTCTGGCAGGATAGCAAGCATGGAGTCCCCAACCACCGTCCCCGCCTACGACCTCCGCGTCAGCATCCAGGACACCGAACCCGAGATCTGGCGACGGCTCCTGGTGCCGGAAACCATCACCGTCCCGGAACTGCACCGGGTGCTCCAGACGGCCTTCGGCTGGGAGAACCGGCACCTTTTTGGCATCCGGTGCGTGGACCGGCTTGGCCAGCCCCGCGTCATCATCGGCCCCGACGACGCAGCGGAGGAAATAGGCGACGAGCCCGCTTCCGGCGTCGTGCTCTTTGAACTACTGGACGCGCAGCAGGCCGGGGCGAGCACGCTCGAATACGAGTACGACTATGGCGATGCGTGGATCCACCTCGTAGAAGTCATGGGGCCGGCCGAGCTTCAGGTGGGTGCCGTGCGCTGCATCGGCGGCGCCAACCGGGGCCCGGTGGAGGACGCCGGCGGGACCTACGGTTATGCGCGCCTCATTGAAGCCCTGGCCGATCCCGCGCATGAGGAACACCAGGAGCTCTCCGACTGGTACCAGTTTGCGACGGGACAGGACGCCAGCACTTTTGAGCCGTATACGTTCGACGCCGCCGCCCTCAACCGGCGTTTGGACGAACTGGCGAAACGCCTCTGGCCGGAACCGCCCACGGACGAGGAGATCGACGCCGTCATCCGGCCCGTGCAGTGGCTGCTGAACCAGGCGGGCCCAGACGGACTGCAATTAACCCAGGACGGCTACCTCAAACCTGCCGTGGTCAACCAGGCCGTCCGCGAACTCGGCTGGGCCTACCGCTGGCCGGGAGCCGCGAGCCGCGAAAGCCAGACCCTGCCCGTTCTGATGCTGCGGCAGCAGGTGCAGGCCTGGAAGCTGCTGCGGAAGAGCAAAGGCCGCCTGGTCCTGTCACCGGCCGGACGCAAGATGCGCGACGGCGGCCGCCCGCTATGGGACTACCTCGCCGAAGCGGTGGCCTTCCCCGCGGATCAGGCGACGGCCGTCGTGACCCGGATGATGGTCCACTGGCTGTTTGAGGGGTCTACGCCATCCTGGGAACAGCGGAGACAGATCATTGCGGACACCCTGAATGCGGCGGGGTTCCGGGTGGAGGGCGGCAAGCCGGTGCCCCTGGACGTTGCCGGGGGACTCTATTCGGACGTGCGCTGGATGTTGGACTGCCTGCAGCTGAAAGTTCCGGAACGCACGTTCGGTGAAACGGCGAACCTGACCGACGGCGGACGGAAGTTCCTCCTCCGGGTTCAGGGGCTGCTCGACGGCGTGTGACAGTCGGCCAGCGTCCTACTCGCTCCGGGCAGTGAGTAGGGTGAGGCCAGGGACGGACGTGGGCGCTTAACCGATGCTGGCCACCAGCGCCGCACTCCCGGCCCGGACCGCCGCGAGGCTCCCCGCCAGGCCGCACAGGACAATCCCGGCGTCTGCCGCCTGCAGGGGGGAATCCGGCGTGGACAGCCCGTCCGCGCGCAGATTGACCAGGGACTCCACCAGCCGGAACGCCAGGTCCCCGTTCTGGCTGGTCCCGGCCCACCCGTTCGCGGGAAGTTCCGCGCCCAAGCGCCGGTAGAGCCCCCGGAGTTCGTTCCGGTCGGCCATAAAACTCTGGAAGCGCGCGCTGCGCGCCTCCGGAAGGTTGTACAGAACCCCAAGGTTCCAGCGGGCGTTGCACAGCTGGGTCCCGTCATAGAGCGCGACGGCGTGCAGCCGCGCCGCCGCCGTCGGGCTGTCTCCGGAACTGCCCTCCCCGCCCCCGCCGTCCGGGCCGCCCGCAACCTCGGCGCAGACCCGGCGGGCAAATGCGAGGCCGCCGGCCACTGTGCCCGCCAGCAGGACCTCCAGGATGTCGTCCTTGGTGCTGAAGTGGTGGTAGAGCGAGGACTGCCGGATCCCCACGGCCTCGGCGATGGATCGCGTGGAGGTGGGGGCGTATCCCTGCGTGGTGAAAAGTTCCGCGGCGGCGTCGAGGATCTCATCCCGTGCCGTGGCCCCCGGTCGGGAGGGCTGCTGTTTGCGGGGGCGCCCCGGGCCGGTTGTGGTCACGGCATCATTCTTGCACTCCGGCGGGGACTGTTTGCACCCCCTGCGGCGTGGTGAGGCCGCGGAAACACGACGGAAATATTCCGTCTACCCACCTTTTACATGGGGGAAACGAGTTCGGGATCTCCGGCTGGAAAACTATCAATTGACCGGTATTCCGCAGCGTTGGGCCCAGTGCTGCATTTGCCGGAACGCATCAATTCCACCGCCGTTCCAGCCCCGGAGATTCCGATGACATCCACAGTTCTTCCCTCATCCGCGCAGACGGATGACGCAGACCTCACGTCGCTTGGCTACGAGCCGTCCCTGCACCGCAAGCTGGGCCGTTACGCCTCCTTCGCGGCGGGCTTCTCCTTTGTGTCCATCCTGACCACCATTTTCCAGCTCTTCGCGTTCGGCTACTCCTTCGCCGGCCCGGCGTTCTTCTGGACGTGGCCGGTGGTGCTGATCGGCCAACTGCTGGTGGCCCTGAACTTCGCCGAGCTGGCAGCCCGCTACCCGCTCTCCGGGGCGGTCTACCAGTGGGCCCGGCGGGTGGGCGGTGAGACGGTCGGCTGGTTCGCTGGCTGGTTCATGGCCCTGGCGCAGGTGGTCACGGCCGCCGCGGCCGCCATCGCCATGCAAGTGGTGCTGCCCCAGCTCTGGGACGGATTCCAGCTGGTGGGCGGCGACCCTGCGCTGAACACCACCACCGGCGCGGCGAACGCCGTCGCTCTCGGAGCCATCCTGCTGGTGGTCACCACCGTGATCAACTCCCTGGGCGTGAAGCTGATGGCCCACGTGAACTCGGTGGGCGTTACCTGCGAGATCGTTGGCGTCGCCGCTGTGATCCTGGCGCTCATCACCGCCGCCCAGCGCGGGCCCGACGTCGTCATGGACACCACCGTGCTGGCCGGATCCGACCTTGGAGCGGTCGGCGCGTTCATGGTGTCGGGCCTGATGGCCGCCTACGTCATGGTGGGCTTCAATTCGGCCGGTGAACTCTCCGAGGAGACGATGTCCCCGCGGCGGACGGCACCGCGCACCATCCTCTCGGCGCTGATCATCTCCGGCATCGGCGGGGCGCTGATGATCGTGACCGCGCTAATGGCCGCACCCAGCCTCGACGACGGCCGGCTCGCCACCGAGGGTCTGCCCTACGTGCTGACCGCGGTCCTGGGCACCTTCTGGGGCAAAGTGCTCCTGGTGGACGTGGCCGTCGCCATCTTCGTCTGCACCCTGGCCATCCAGACGGCCGGATCCCGGCTGGTCTTCTCCATGGCCCGTGACGGCAAACTCCCCGCCTCGGCCTTGCTCTCCTCCGTCCACCCCACCCGCGGCACCCCGATGTGGCCCTCCGTCGCCATCGGCGCCCTGGCCGTGGGCGTCCTGGCCATCAACGTCGGCAACGCGGCGCTCTTCACCACGCTCTGCAGCGTCTGCATTGTCATGGTGTACATCGCCTACCTCCTGGTCACCGTGCCGCAGCTGATCAACCGCCTCCGCGGCGACTGGGACCGGGTGGGCCAGACCATGCCGGCCGGACTGTTCTCGCTGGGACGCTGGGGCCTGCCCATCAACATCCTCGCGGTGCTCTACGGCGCCGTGATGGTGGTCAACCTCGCCTGGCCCCGGCCCGAGGTCTACGACCCCTCCGGCGAGAACGGCATCCTGCTCTACTCCGCCCCGCTGATGGTGGGCATCGTGCTCCTCCTCGGCCTCTGGGTCCGGCGCTCCAGCGCCCGCTCGGCCGCCCGCACCGGCGCCTGAGCCCCGCCTGACCCGCCGACTCCTGACCACCTGCCCGCGCACGTCCCACTTTCAGGATTGACATGACACAGACCACCGAAACACCAGCCACCGCCACCACCGCCGGAGCCCGCGCGCACGCCCGGGAGCAGCACGGCCGCACCGCGGACACCATGCGGCACGTCCCGGCCGCCGCCGCCCCGGAACGGCTCACCGCCGGACTGCCACAGGCCGCCAGGGAACGCCTGAGCTGGGCCGAATCCGTGGCCTTCGGCCGCTACACCGCCCTGCCGCTGGCCCGCGGCACCCGGATCCGGCTCACGGACACCGACGGCGACGCCTGCGTCCACGTGCTGCTCTACCGGAGCGGGGCACTGCACGAACGGCTCAATGTGGCGGACACCGTCAAGGTCCCCTGGCAGGCGTACCCCACCGCGGGACACCCGCTGCTCTCCGACGCCGGCCGGCTGATGGGCACGATCGTGGCCGACACCTCCGCCCGCCACGACGCCCTGACCGGCACCACCACACGGGCCGGGAACACGGCCCGCTACGGCGCCGGGACCGTCCACAGCAGCTCGCCCGCCGGGCGGGAACTGCTGACCCTGGCCGCACTGAAGCAGGGGCTGGACGCCCGGGACGTGGCGCCGTCGATCTCCCTGTTCAAGGGCATCCGGGTGGACCCGGACGGCAGCATCCAGTTCACCGGTGCCGCCGGCGCCGGTGCCGCCGTCGAGATCCTCCTGCAGATGGACGCCGTGGTGCTCCTGGCCAATACCGCCCACCCGCTGGATCCGCGGCCGGACTTCACCGGGACCGCCGCCGACGTCGTCGCCTGGCACGCCCCGGACGACCTCCGCCTGCTCGAGGAGGGGCTCCTGACCGGGCCGCTTACCCCCGAACACCGGCAGGCACTGAACAACACCGACCACGACCTCACCGCAAGGAACGCCCGATGAACACCGCCACGGAAACACTGACAGCCCGGACCGCCACCGCCGGGGAAACAGCGCTCGCGGCCGGCGCCGTCATCCTGGATGAATATGTTCAAGCGCGCGGACCCTGGTCCGCCGTGGTGGCCGCCGGTGATGTCCTGACCATCGTGGACCTGGACGGCAACCAGGCGGTGGACTGCCTGCTCTACGCCGCCGACGACACGGACGTGCGCTACTCCGCCGCCGTCACCCTCGCCGCGCAGCGCTCCATTGTGCTGACCACCGGCTCCGTGCTCCGCTCCGATGACGGCGTGCCGCTGATGACCGTGGCGGCGGACGAGGTGGGCGTGCACGACACCATCGGCGGGGCCTGCTCGCAGGAATCCAACACGCTGCGCTACGGCCAGCACACCCGCGAACAGCACGCCTGCGTGGAGAACTTCCTCATCGAGGGTTCCCGCTGGGGGCTGGGCAAACGCGACCTGGTCTCCAACATCAACTGGTTCATGAACGTCCCGGTGGACCCGGACGGTGCCCTCGGCATCGTGGACGGACTCTCCGCCCCCGGCAAGCGGGTGGCCCTCCGGGCCGAGGTGGACACCCTGGTGCTGGTCTCCAACTGCCCGCAGATCAACAACCCGTGCAACGGCTTTAACCCCACGCCCGTCCGCATGATCGTCACCCGCCCGGAGGCTGCCCTGTGAACCGCTTCGACACCCTGCTGATCGCCAACCGCGGCGAAATCGCCTGCCGCATCATCGACTCCGCCCGGAAGATCGGGCTGCGCACCGTGGCGGTGTTCTCCGAGGCGGACCGCGGCGCCCGCCACGTCCGGCTCGCGGACGAGGCCGTACTCCTGGGCCCCGCCCCGGCCAAGGACTCCTACCTCAAGGTCGAGGCCCTGCTCGCAGCGGCCGCGGCCACCGGCGCCGGCGCCATCCACCCCGGTTACGGGTTCCTCTCCGAGGACGCCGGCTTCGCCGAAGCCGTGGAAGCCGCCGGGCTGGTCTTTGTGGGCCCGACGCCGGAACAGCTCCGGATCTTCGGCACCAAGCACACCGCACGCAACGCCGCCCGGGCCGCCGGCGTGCCCATGATCGCCGGCTCCGGTCTGCTCCCGGACGTGGACGCCGCGGTGCTGGCCGCCCGGGACATCGGCTTCCCGCTGATGCTCAAGGCCACCGGCGGCGGCGGCGGCATCGGGATGACCGTCTGCCGCACCGAGGACGAACTCATCGAGAGCTACCCGCGGGTGGCCCGGCTTGCCGGCGCGAGCTTCAGCACGGCCGGAGTGTTCGCCGAGCGCTACGTGGAGCACGCCCGGCACGTGGAGGTGCAGATCTTCGGCGACGGCGCGGGCCGGGTTGTGAGCCTGGGAGACCGGGACTGTTCGCTGCAGCGGCGCCACCAGAAAGTGCTCGAGGAAGCACCCGCGCCGGATCTGCCCGCGGCACTCCGGGACGAACTGCACCGCAGCTCGAGGGCGCTTTGCGCCTCCCTGGACTACCGCTCGGCCGGGACCGTCGAGTTCGTCTACGACCCGGTTCTGAAGGAAGCGTCCTTCCTCGAGGTCAACGCCCGGCTGCAGGTGGAGCACCCCGTCACCGAGGCCGTCACCGGGGTGGACCTGGTGGAGTGGATGCTCCGCCTGGCCCAGGGCGGCGACGAGGCAGCCGGTGTGCTCGCCGGGCGTCCGGACAGCATCCCCGTCGCCGGCTGCGCCGTCGAGGCCCGCCTCTATGCCGAGGACCCTGCCCGGAACTTCCAGCCCAGCTCCGGGACCGTGACCAACGCCGCCTACCCCGCCGACGACGGCGTGCGGGTGGACGCCTGGGTGGAAACCGGCAGCGAGGTCTCCACCAGCTACGATCCCCTCCTGGCCAAAATCATCACCACCGGGACGGACCGTAACCAAGCCTTTGACCGGCTGGGCGCCGCGCTGAAGGCCACCCGTATCGACGGCATCGAAACCAACCTTGGCATGCTCCGGGCCGTCACCGCCCTGGACGTGGTCCGCGACGCCGCCCACTCCACCGGCACCCTGAACGACCTTGGCGACCCGGAACCCCGGATTACCGTCGAACGGCCCGGACTGCAGACCTCCGTCCAGGACTGGCCCGGACGAGCCGGCCTGTGGCAGGTGGGTGTCCCGCCCAGCGGCCCCATGGATGACCTGTCCTTCCGGCTCGGCAACCAGGCCCTCGGCAACCCCGAAGGCGCCCCCGGACTCGAATTCACCATGACCGGCCCCAGCCTGCACTTCACCCACACCACGACCGTGTGTGTGGCAGGCGCCCCCACCACCCTCACCGTGGACGGCACCGACGTGCCCGCTTGGGAACCGGTGACGGTCCCCGCCGGAAGCACGCTCGACGTCGGCACCGCCGACGGCTCCGGCCTGCGCGGCTACATCCTGTTCCAGGGCGGGCTCGATGTGCCGCAGTACCTGGGAAGCGCGTCCACCTTCACCCTGGGCCAGTTCGGCGGCCACGGCGGCCGGGTCCTCCGCTCCGGCGACGTGTTGCGGGCCGTGAGTCCGGACGCCGCTGCGACGGCGACGGCGGCTGCAACCGTGGCCAGCCAGCCGGGTGCTCCGGGCCTGGCTGCTCCGGATCTGGCCGGTCCCGTCCCCCTGGACAGCCGGCCCGTGCTGACCTCCGCCTGGGAACTGACGGTGGTGGAAGGCCCGCACGGCGCCCCCGAATTCTTCCAGCGCGAGGACATCGAGGATCTCTACGCCGCCAGCTACGAGGTGCACTTCAACTCCGCCCGCACCGGCGTCCGCCTCATCGGCCCCAAACCGCGGTGGGCCCGCAACGACGGCGGCGAGGCAGGGCTGCACCCCTCCAACATCCACGACACCGCCTACTCGGTGGGCGCGCTGGACTTCACCGGCGACACCCCCATCCTGCTCGGCCCGGACGGCCCCAGCCTGGGCGGCTTCGTCTGCCCGGTGACTGTCGTGACCGCCGACCGCTGGAAGCTCGGCCAGCTCCGCCCGGGCGACACGGTCCGGTTCGTCCCCGTGGAAGCGTCCCGGGCGCCGTCGGCCGCGGATCTGGGCCCGGGCCGGCAGCTGGTGCTGCCAGGGGACTCCAGCTGGTCCGGCTCCGCTGGCACCGGCATGACGTCCGCGGCCGGCCTCACGTCCGCGGCCGGCATCCGCCGGGGGGACGGCGACGACGGCGTGCTGGGCCGGGTGCCGGAAGGCCCCGGCCGGCCGGCGGTCACCTACCGCCGCTCCGGCGATGACAACCTGCTGGTGGAATACGGCGACATGGTCCTTGACCTCAGCCTGCGGGCCCGTGTGCACGCCCTGCACCAGCACCTCGAACAGCTCCGTATGCCGGGGATCGTGGACCTGACACCGGGAATCCGGTCCCTGCAGATCAAGGTGGATCCCGCGGTCCTCCCAGCCCCGCGCCTGCTGGGCCTGGTGCAGGACATCGAAGCCGCCCTGCCGGCCAGTTCGGAGCTGGTGGTGCCGAGCCGCACCGTGCGCCTGCCGCTGTCCTGGGATGACCCGGCCACCCGCGAAGCCATCCAGCGCTACATGGCCGGCGTCCGGGACGACGCCCCCTGGTGCCCGTGGAACATCGAGTTCATCCGGCGCATCAACGGCCTGGAGTCCGTGAACGACGTCTTCGACACCGTCTTCAACGCCGAATACCTGGTCCTGGGCCTGGGCGACGTGTACCTCGGCGCCCCGGTTGCCACACCCCTGGACCCGCGCCACCGCCTGGTCACCACCAAGTACAACCCGGCCCGGACCTGGACGCCGGAAAACGCCGTCGGCATCGGCGGGGCCTACATGTGCATCTACGGCATGGAAGGTCCCGGCGGCTACCAGTTCGTGGGCCGGACCACCCAGGTGTGGTCCCGCTACGCCGATTCCGCGCCGTTCGAACCGGGCTCGCCCTGGCTGCTGCGGTTCTTCGACCGCATCTCCTGGTACCCGGTCAGCCCGGAAGAGCTGCTGGACCTGCGGGCGGACATGGCTGCCGGCCGGGGCCGCGGCGTCGAGATCGAGGAGGGTACCTTCTCCCTGGCCGAGCATGAGGAGTTTCTGGCCCGGAACAGCGACTCCATCGCGGTGTTCCGCGAACAGCAGGCCGCCGCTTTCGCCGTTGAACGCCAGGAGTGGGCGGACGCCGGCGAGTTCGACCGCGCGGACGCGGCAGCCGCCGTCGTCCCCGACACCGAAGAGCTGGTGGTGCCCGACGGCGCCACCCTGATCTCTGCCCCGTTCGCCGCGAGCGTGTGGAAGGTTGACGTCAGCGCGGGGGACCACGTGGTGAAGGGCCAGCCGCTGGTGTCGCTGGAGGCGATGAAGATGGAAACCGTGCTGGCCGCGCCGTGCGACGGGGTGGTGCAGCGGGTGCTGCCGGTGGCCGGCTCCCAAGTGGTGGGCGGCGAAGCCCTGGTGGTCCTCGGGCTGCCCGCGGAAACCTCGGTCACGGACCCGTCCGCAGAGGAACTCATCGAGCAACTGGACAACAAGGAACTGGAAGAGGCCGCAGCATGAGCACGACGTTTACAGGACGGAGCGCCACTGCCCGCGTGCGGTCGGCGCTGGCCGCCATCGAAGCCTCCGGCCGGCCGGAAATCTGGATCACCGTGCGGGCCGCGGACGAACTGCTGACCGAGGCGGCGGCAGTTGACGAAGCCGTGGCCGCGGGCACGGACCTGCCCTTGGCCGGGCTGGTCCTCGCCGTGAAGAACAACGTGGACGTGGCCGGGATCGACACCACCGCAGCGTGCCCCGGCTTTGCCTACACCCCGGAGCGGGATGCCGAGGCGGTGGCCCGGCTGCGGGCGGCCGGCGCGGTGGTGGTGGGGGCCACCAACCTTGACCAGTTCGCCACCGGGCTGGTGGGCACCCGCAGCCCGCACGGGGCGGTCCGGGATGCGCGCCGTCCGGACTACATTTCCGGCGGGTCCAGCTCCGGCTCCGCGGTAGCGGTGGTCCTGGGGCTGGCGGACATCGCGATTGGCACGGATACTGCCGGATCGGGCCGCGTGCCGGCCGGGTTCCAGGGCATCGTGGGCATCAAGCCCACGCTTAACGTGGTGTCCACCGCCGGGGTGGTGCCGGCCTGCCGCTCCTGGGACGCCGTGACCATGTTCGCGCGGGACCTGGCAACCGCGGAGCTGGCCGTGGGTGTTATGGCCGGCGGCGCGCGGCCGTGGCCGTCCGATGTCCGGCTGGCGGCGCCGGCCCGGCCGCGCGTCGCGTATCCCTCCAACCTCCCCGAGCTTCCGCAGGCCTGGGCTGACGAGTTCGGCCGCCAGATCGCCAGGCTCCAGGCTTCCGGGGTGGATGCTGAGCCGATCGAGTTCGATGTCTTCCTGCAGGCCGCGCGTCTGCTGTACGACGGCGGACTGGTGGCTGAGCGCTACGCCGCGGTTGGGCACTTTGTGGATTCCGCGGGGAGCAGCCCCGGAAATCCCGCCGGGCTGGATCCGACCGTTGCAGGAATTGTCCGCCGCGCCGGGCAGGTGCCTGCGCACAGCTACGTTGCGGACACTGCCCGGCTGGACGGACTGAAGCGGCAGGCGATGGCGCGGCTGGACGGGTTCGATGCCCTGGTAGTCCCCACGGCGCCGTTCCACCCGCGTCTTGAGGACGTCGCCGCCGAGCCCGTCGGGGTGAACTCCAAGCTGGGCACGTACACGAACTTCTGCAACTTGTTCGATCTGTGTGCCGTCGCCGTGCCGGCCGGTGAGGTGGACGGGGCCCAGTTCGGGCTCACCGTGGTGGGCCGCGCGTTCGAGGACGCCATGGTGGCAGACATCGCCCGCACCATCGAAGCCCCGCCGCTGCCGCCCGCGTCGTTTGCGGCAGGCGCCGCCCCTGCGCAGCCCTTGCCCTCGGGGGAGCCGTGGCCCGTCCGGGCGGGCGCTTCCGCGATTCCCTTGGTGGTGGTGGGGGCGCACCGCAGGGATCAGCCACTTGCCCACCAACTCGAAACCTTGGGAGCCGCCTGGGACGGGCACGTGCGGACCGCGGCCCGCTACCGGATGGTCTCCCTGGTGACCCAGCCGCCGAAGCCCGGCGTGTACCGGTCGGAGGACGGGGCGGAACTGGTGGCCGAGCGCTGGGTCCTTTCGGAGGCGGCACTCGGGCAATTCCTGGCGGCGCTGCCCGAGCCGATGCTGCTCGGATCCGTGCGCCTGAGTGACGGCACCAGCGCCGTCGGTTTCGCCTGCGATGCGGTGGCCGCCGCCAACGGCGCCGACATCACCCGGTATGGGGACTGGTTGCTGGCGCTCGACGCGGTAGGGGATGAGACCGATGCACCGGGCCGGGGAGCACGCAGCACTCTCACTGACGCGCTCCTGACCGGCTTCACCCGGGGGCTGCAGCCGGGCGCCTCCAGGAAGTAGTGGGGGCTGGGTTCCCGGGGACAGGCCGCTTCTTGTGGCGGACCGAGCCAGGAACCCAGAGGAGGCCGGCGCGCACAGATGGTCCAGGCCATCCGGTTGTTTGCCGCAGTGGACTCAACGAGCGAAAGGAACGGCCGTGCTGAACGTCAAGAAGTGGTGGTCCATGCTCTGCCCGGCCCCAGGCCCGCATCCCGCGGGGGAGAAGGTGCCGGCCGCGACCCGCCATGCGGAATTGGACTACTGGTGGCTGCTGCCGGGCGATGTTGTCCTTGCTCTGCCTGCGGGCGATCCCACGGTAGCCGAGGGATGATGCGCCACTGCATGGAACTGCGAAGCGCTCATAGCCGCGGCTAGCTGGGGAATAGTGCGCCGGCGCCGGTAGCTGCCCGGCGCATATAGCCACGGGACGCGGAGGGCGTGCCCGGCCCGTGGCGGGTGATGCAGCCCACAGAAGCCAGGTTCCGTCTTTCGGGCTTGGGGAGGTCCCGGGCTGGGTCTGGTTTCCGCGTTGTTCCGGGGTTTTTGGGGGTGTGGGGGTGGTGGTGGGGGTGGATTTGTGTGGGGGTCTGGTGGCGTGTAAAGTAATTCGAGTCGCCGCCGCTGTTGCGGAGAGTTTGCGACCGACCCCCTGATGAACAGCCTGAGAATATGGCGCACTTTTGAGTGTGCGTGTTGCGGGTGGGGACCTTCCGGAGAGTTTGTGGATCGCAGGAATGCTGATTTGCAAAGGGTTCCGGGTTCGGGTAAGTTTGATAAGTTG
>NZ_JBVAYV010000053.1:0-17989 GCF_055412805.1 Pseudarthrobacter kochi | reverse complement strand
GAAGTAATCACGAGATCAACAGCATCAGCCTTGAACTCATCAGAAAACGTGGGACGGGAAGACATGGGAACAATCCTTTCAAAGACTGTCTCACATCAGTAGTACACCTCAAAGCAGGGAAGGCCCTGGCGGAACCCTTCAAGCACGCCGACGCACTCAAAGCCGCCCAGGCGGACTCGGCACGGATCAACCAGCTCATGGCCGACGCAGCAAAACCCGAAGAACCAGCACCATCGGAACCTCCGGCCGAAATCGACCCCCGGATGGAAAAGATGCAACGGCTCATGAATGCCTCATTCCCGCCACAACCCGGCACCGCGGCCTCCACCGGCACAACCGCCCAACCGCGTACCCCGGACCAGCACCGCCAACAACAAACCGAGTATGGGCGCTAAATCCCCTGCCGTTTGAATCGAGAAAAGTGGTTTTATCGCCCCGATGTCGTCGGCTTCACGTATGCGCTGTTATCCGCGTTGTCGATTCCTGTCCCTGCACGCCGTTGGGTGCTGATCAACTGGGCCTCCGCAGTCGGCGGCCTGGCGGCGATGTAGGTGGACTCCTCGCCGAGAATGTTGGCTACGCAGAGCAGGGGGGACGGCGGTGGGACTCTGGATGCTTCGTCATGCGAGTTCAGCTGACGGTTGTGGATCCGGGTATTCCTCAAGAGCCTTTTTGCTTCCGTTGTCCTCGTGATGGCTGCGATCAATCACGTGACGAGCTGCCTCCCGGATTATCCTGGCCGGGTGTTCCGTGGTCATTTTGGAGACTTCATAACGAACTTCGTCGCTGTAGTGAATCCACTCATCACTGGCGGCCATTCTTTGGAGGCCATGAAGCGTGAACAGTGGAACTCGAATGCCCCCCGACCGGAGTGAGTTTAGGAGTGCTGAATAGACGAGGGGAGCCCTTGCTCCCGGGCAGACCAGCGCGCACGATGACAGATGACAACGAGGACCGTTCCGCACGGACCGGCCTGATAACCATAAACGGAGGATTCATGACCAGGGATGCCAATATTCACGCTCAGGAGCGCTTCGGCGCCGCTGTAAACAGCGGCAAACTCGAAGAATTCGACGACGTCGTCGCGGCCGGCTGTGTCGACCACGACCCGGCATCGGGACAAGGACCGGGCCCGCAGGGATTCAAGGACCTGTTCACAGGGTTGCGCTCTTCTTTTCCGGATCTGCACCTCGACGTCGAACACCTCACAGCCACCGACGTCGACGTCGCGTTCGCCTACACGATCACCGGGACACATCAGGGGCCGCTGATGGGCCACCCGCCCACCGGCAAGAGCTTCAAAATCCGGGGCATGCAGATCGGACGCTTCGAAGACGGCCAACTCGTCGAGCGCTGGGGAAGCAGCGACCAGCTGGGCATGCTCACCCAACTCGGGCTGTCCCCGCAGCCATGAACATCGTCCGCGCACTAGCCACCGGGGCCGCAGCAGGCGCCGCCGGGACCACAGTCCTGAACACCCTCACCTACCTGGACATGGTCTGGCGTGCCCGCCCCGCCAGCAGCACACCCGAGGCCACCGTCGAAAAACTGGCCGACGTCACAGGGGTCAAGATCCCCGGCACCGAGGAAGAACGCACGAACCGGCTAGCCGGGCTCGGCCCGCTGACAGGACTTGTCGTCGGCGCCGGAGTCGGCGCGGTCCTCGGCCTTGCCCGGGAAGCCGGATACCGGCCAGGACTCCTCGGCTCGTCACTGGCCGCGGCGGCCGGCGCACTGATCGGCAGTAACGGTCCCATGATCGTTCTCGGAATTACCGATCCCCGCACCTGGTCTCCCGCGGACTGGGCCAGCGACATCATCCCGCATCTGGCCTACGGCATCGTGACAGGCGCGGCGCTGCACGCCCTGGACCCGGCCGCCGACCGCCCCCGTTGACCCGCCGGGGGTGCAACGGGCAGACTTCCCCGTTGCACCCCTGACCGTCCAAACCGTCTTCGGGATTTCTGGCCGGGGCGCAGAAATCCCGGGAATCCGATTCGCGGCAACACGCGGGTGAGGCAGCGATTGCACCCTTCTCAAAGGGTGAAGTAACCCCGTCCACCCATAAGGGTCCGGGATCATGGGGGTTCTTATCTGGCAGCAGGCGGCACTCGGTCCCCTGATTTCGAGTACACGGCACCCCGCCGGGATTGGCCTAACGGAACTGTCACATTCCGGGGCCCCAACGCCTCCGCGACCTCGTTCATCGCGGGCCCCGATCAAGCTGCGATTTCCCACCAAAGTGGGTTCAAGTCAGATTGACAAAATCAAGCGGGTGATACCCGTGGCTTCGACGATCTCGAAGATGGACTGATTTTCCTGGTCCCGAAGGTGGGCGGCATAGGCAAGCTTCGCTGGATCGATCACGCTGGGCCGGCCGATCCTTTTGCCGTTAGTAACAGCAACGGCACGCGCGTGAGCTGCGCAACTGAGACGACGCGTTTCCATCGTTTGGCTGGTCTTTGTGACTGTTCATCAAGAATGGCTGCTTTTTCACAGCTCATGGTGGCGGATTAGCTGATACCGATGACAAAGGTTGGAGCCGTACACGTCCGCGACGCGCTCCACGGCCACCATGATTGGGCGCTTCCGCCTGAGGGACCGCATCCATGGCTCCCCGTAGATGTCCATGCATTCATCCTGGTTAGAAATCTGTCGAGAGTGCCGGTTTCGGTTGCTGGGGCTAGGGAGCACGCAACGCCGGATGTGCTGGTAAGGGACGACGTCGAGGTCCACACCATCGCGGCAGCCGTGCTGGCGGTGCGGATGCTTCCGGCCCCGCTCGCCGCGGCACCCAGCGTCCCCGTGACCACGGTTCTGGTGACGCCGGCGGTGGTCACCGTGGTTGCCGACGTGGCGGCGTTGAACGTGAGCGCCATCCTTTCAAACTGTGTCTCACATCAGTAGCACACCTCACTCCGTCGAGGCGCCTGACGGTGCAACCGATGGCGAACTCATAAGCGCTGTCTGCCAGGCCGTGCGGTGACGTTGTACTCAATCGAGTCAAGGACGAAACGCAGATAGGAATAGTCCCCGCTGGGGGCGTGCCAGATTCCCTCGCCGCGCTCCGCAACCCAGTGCGGTCCGAACTGTCGATAGCTCCCCAGCGGGGTGGACCAGCGCATTTTGGTGAACGACTTTCCGTCCGCGGACGCCGCCCCGCGTTCGTCAGCAACAAAATCTATGAGCTCCCCGCGATCGTTGAACGAAAGGACGGCACTGACGGTGTGGCTTCCGTTGGTAAAGGACGCACTGACGGTGTGCGAATCGATTTCGCGCCACCGGATTCCCGGATCGGCCAGCGCGCCTGGCGCGAACACGCAGAGGTCATTGAACAGCGTCACCGTCTCGGCCTCGTCCATGTCCGGCCCATGAGCATCGACCACCGTTACGGTTGATGCGAGCTTCACCCGCATGGTCGCGGAGGGCCCGATGAACCGGTGGAAGGCCTGGATCGGCATGCCGGCCCGTGAGGCGTCCATGAGGAACAGGCGTGAGAATCGGTCGTAGAAGTTGCTTTGTCGGCCGGTGAAGGACATCCAGGGCGCGGACGGTCCGCTGCGGATCTGCCCGTGATAGCGGGCGAAGAAGTTGTGAACCTTTGGCAGACCGACCGCACCGCTGAGCCGAATGTAGCCTTGCACCACCGTGGGAAGCCGGGAGAGGTCGGTTTCGGTAAGTATCGGGGACTGGGCGGCCCGGGCCAGGGCTTGTGAGACGTCGCGGTCGTACTGGGCGTGGAAGCTCTGCGGCCCTCGCGAGAGGTAGCCGAAGGCGACGCCGACGAGCAGGATGAGGTTGACGATCGTCCCGTAGGCGGCGTCTGCCCAGGACGAGATAATCACGATCTGGGAGACAACGATGCCCCCGGTGCAGAATACCCTCCATCGTTCTGGCAGGGCGAAGAGAGCAACCGAGCCGGCTAGGAGAAGGGCTGCCGCCACTAACCAGAGGACACCCAGCGGCGCAGATATCTGTTCCGTCAGTTGGGGAACGTCGGCGAACCCGAAACCCTTCGCAGCACCGATCAGGTGGATGAGCGCGTGAGCGACGAGGAAGGCCGCGAAGGCAATTTTCATGACCACCCCGACCGGAGATTTATGGGCACGCCAGGACTGTGGCACGGGTGGTTTCCTAACGTTCAATATGGGCAGCGGGCTAAGTAACGTTCATTGGGAACGTTGATGCGGCGGTCCGGTTAGCCACGACCACGTAGCCGAGCGGAAGGCGGTGCGATGACGAGCACCGCACTGTCGAGGAAGCGGACAATGGCCGAGCGCCTAAATCAGTTGCTTCGTTCTTTCAGTCCGGCAGCTGTATTTAGGTGCTTGAGGTAGAAATAGAGCGGGACCGCTCCGATTACTGCGAGCACCAGGAACATAGGAACGGCTGCCATCGACGCGAAGGGGGTACTCGGATCGGCGCTGGCGCCGAACCACTGATCGGTGGCCACTCCGATGGCCTCGAGCACCAGCATCACAAGCATCCCGCCGACGACCACTTCGCCGAGCGGCTGGCGATTCCAGAGCCACCATGCGCCGCTGATAAGCAAGGGCAACCAGATCGCGAGGTCCTGCACGAAGACCGCATTCGTGGTCGCCCCGGAGCCATTGAGGAAGTCGGCCGGCTGCTCGCTGAGGACGGCCGGAACAATGGTCCGCAACCACACCGCCGCATTGAGTACAGCAAGCACGATGGCATAGGTCGCGATGCTGCGGGCCGGGAGTCCATCGTCGAAGCTGGCGCGGAATGCTGCAAGGTCCATCTTCCGAACGATCACCACGATGGACCAGAACGCCAATGACAGCATCGCGACGTAAATCAGGAAAAGGCTGTTGAACGGGGTGGCAAAGAGGAACAGCACGCCCTGATAGCTGATGTATGCCAGTGCCCCCAGCCAGAGGACCAGCGCCCGCGCCGAGTCACGCCGCGTGAAGAACATCGCGGCGACGAGCACTGGAATCGCGAGGACCATGATCACCAGTGCGGTACCGCGGAGGTTGCCCTGGGCGACGGGCGGACCCCCAAGAACATCGGGGATGAAAAACGAGGTTGCGGCAGCCGCGAATGCCACGATCGCCAATGCCCCGGAGAGTCGGTACGCAGCGACGGGTAAGTTATTCATGTGCTTGATGCTACCGGCATGGGTGCGATCAATTTTCTGTTCTCAGCCGGGATACCTCCCTCGGCCGTCGGGCTCGTCATGTCTCGCCCTGGTGGTTCGTTGTGTACCTGGGTGCCGTGCATGATCTTCAGCGTGTTAATCTCCATCGCCTCCACACTGTCGAAGCGCAGCTATTTCGTTGCCGCGACCGTGCACGGCGTCGGCAAAGTGGCTGTAGGTCTCTTTTACTATGAGGTTTCTCTGTCGGGGCCGATCTCCTACTCGGGCACGGCATCGGGGTGAGCCTTGTGATCATCGGGGTGACGTTTGGGCCGTTCGACAGACGATTCAGGGCGCGATACGCCGTGCTGATCGCCCCGTTGCTGGGCATCTGATCATCATCATGGCCAACAAAACCTCCATCATGGGCGCCTCCGCGGCAAATGGTGGAACCTGTCAGCGTTCGTGTTCGACGGCGTAGTCACGACCTAGTCCGGGTGCAGACGACTTCTGACATTCCGTGCAGACGACTTCTGAAAACGACAAGTGCGGTGACGGCTGCCAGGCGCTTGTCCGGCCGCATGAGGACGGAAAAGTGGGTGTAGGGGCGAAGGACCGACTCGACGCCGACCAGGGGCGCTTCTAGTGGGAAGATGACACATTCCATCTCAAATACGATCGATTACTGAGACAGTCGGGCGGTTTTTCAGAACACGTCAGAGGTGTCGAGGATCGCGCGGTTCGACACGTCACAGACACGCCCCTCCACAGTCTCAGAATGCCGTCCAACAACAGATAGTCTCATAACGGAAAAATGTTCGGGATTAAGAGAATAGAAGATGGCTATGGCTGTGATCGGGTACGCGAGGGTTTCCACCGCGGAACAGAACCTTGATCTGCAGCTCACGGCACTCCAGGCCGCCGGCGCGGTCCGGACCTTTGCCGATAACGGTGTCAGCGGTTCCACGCTCGAACGCCCTCAATTGTCCAGAGCTCTGGACCGGCTGGAGGCCGGCGACGTACTCACCGTGTGGAAGCTCGACCGTCTGGGCCGCAACACCCGCCACGTCCTGGACGTCATCGAGGACATCAGGGAGCGGGGAGCAGGTTTCCGGTCCCTCACCGAAGGACTCGACACGACCGGGCCCATGGGCACTGCAATGTTGACGATCATGGCCGCATTTGGGCAATTGGAGCGCGACACGATGATCGAACGCACCAGGGCCGGGCTCGCCGCAGCCTCGGCCAATAACCGCCACGGCGGAAGGCCCCGCAAGGTCGACGACGCTGCCGCTGCCCGGGCCAAGGAACTCAAAGGAAAAGGAATCAGTGCCTCCGACATCGGCAAGATGCTCGGAGTCTCCCGCGCCACTGTCTACAGATATCTTCTGTAGGCGTTGCGGTTCCTAGAAATACGAGACGACCTGGACTGGAGCGTTTAGGTTACACGGGATTCTGTTGATCGAAGCAACACCTTGTCCCAGCTGGAACGTCGCTCCGACCCAGGATTTCCCCATCATCGCGGAGCAGCTGGACGAGGACTCCCTGGATCGCCGGTTATTGATTGCCTGGTGGGGTCTGATTCCGTCCTGGGCCAAGGACATTAATATCGGTTCGCGGCTGATCAACGCCCGCAGCGAGTCGATCCTGGACAAGCCGTCGTTCCGCAGGGCCGCTTACAAACGCCGGGCCCTTGTCGCGGCGGAGGGATATTACGAGTGGCAGAGGACCGAGGAAGGGAAGAAGATCCCGAATTACCTACTCCGAAAAGGATGATGTGCTGGCCTCTGCCGGGCTGTATAAGTTCCGACCCGACCCCCACCGGTGGCTGCTCAGCTGCACCGGTCTGACGACGACGGAGCATGGCTGGGTCAGCCTGTGCCGGGGGTGCATGCGTCAGTCGCTGGAGCCGGTGTCCGTGGTCAGCCCGCGGTCATCTGCTTCCCGCCGGTTTTCTTCTTCCGCGGGACCGGGCGTGATCGTCTGGTGTCCGTCGGCTGGATCGTTGTCTATGGCAGCTTCAGGCTGACCGCCATTACGGTCTGATCCGTCGTCCTGCGGGCCCGCGGAGCCTGCGGGGTGTCCGTTGACCGGTATCGTCTTCGGACGGCTGCCGTCGTTCAGTGTCTCTTCAAGTTCGTTCATTCGAGTGCTCATCAACTGCTCCCGTTCCTGTCGATATCTACGTACGGTCTCTTCCACGCTAACAGGCCGGGGGAGAGCAGGTCGGCAAAGGCCAGCGCCGGGCCAGGGCCGGCGGCGGTACGGATAGGGCCGCCGGTGATCCCGTGCTGGGGCTGGGCGCTCCTTCCGGGGTGCGGACGGGCCCGGGTCCGGCAGGCGAGTCGGGGAGGTCCGCCCGGGACCGGGCTCATGTCCCGCATGTCCGCCCGTCGTTTGTTGACTCGGCCCTTCGGATACGTGTCCGATGCCTGCCGGCGGGGGCGGACAGTTACTGGCTCTGACCCGGTTCGCCTAGTGCCCGGGCGTCCCGGATGGGACAATGCAGGTATGAGCGAGAACATACATTCCGGGGCGGAGGGGACTTCTCCTGGCGGCGAGGAAGATCGGGTCCAGGGTTTGGATAAAGAGAACCCTAAGAGGCCGATCACGCAGCCGATGCGCACCGTGGGCCAGCGTCGCCGGGACTCCGAGAAGAAGCTTGAGAACCACCAGCGTGAATCCCGGACAAAACCGTCAGATTGATTGGCGGTGGGGCGCTTATGCGTAAGGCATCCGGCACGGGAGGTGCCGATCATCCGGTTAGGCCGGCGCGATGAGGTTCTTCGGTCAGCTTCTGGTACCTCTCCTGCCGCGGTGAGCCGGGTGCGGCTGACTGTGACGGTTCAGGGGAGGGTGCTGAACCGTTCGGCTTTGGCTTTCCTGCCCTGGACGATGATTTGGTCGTCGTCGTAGAGCACCGTTTGTGCGGTGGTGTGGCCCCATTTGCCGCCGGGCCGTTTGACCGCCACGATGGTGATGCCGTACTTGTCCCGGAGGCCGAGCACGCCGAGGGGACGGTCGCGGATGCCGGCCGGCGGGCTGGTCCGGATCATTACGAAGTCGTCCTCGAATTCCACATAGTCAAGAATCGAACCGAGGACCAGGTGCGCGACGCGTTTGCCCATGTCGTGTTCCGGCCGGATGACGTGCTCGACGCCGAGCTGGCCAAGGATCTCGGCGTGCGGTTCGCTGATGGCCTTCGCCCAGATCTGGGGACGCTGGAACTTCAGGATCCGGGAGGTCGTCAGGATGCTGGCCTCGATGTCCGAGCCAATGCCGACCACGGCCCGGTCAAATTCGTGGACCGAGAGCTGGCGCAGCACCTCTTCCTTGGTGGAATCGGCCCTGACGACGTGGGTGAGGCGCCCGTTGTAGGACTGGACGATTTCTTCGCTGGTGTCGATGCCGAGCACCTCGGGTACCCTGCGCCTCCAGTTCCAGGGCCAGCGAGCCGCCGAAGCGGCCCAGGCCGATGACCACCACCGAGGACGCCTTGTCACTGGCGGCAGCGGAGTGGGACGAGAAGATATTCCTAGCCAATGAGGGGCCTTTCCTTGGGGTACTCGTAGAGCAGGGGTCGTTCGCGCAGGGCCAGGGCTGCGCCGAGGGTGACCGGACCCAGTCTCCCGACGAACATGAGCAGGATCAGCACGAGCTGTCCGGCGGGCGGCATGCCGGCGGTGATGCCGGTGGACAGCCCGACCGTCGCGAAGGCCGAAATGACCTCGAACAGGATCCGTTCCTGCCCGAAGTCGGTGATCAGCATCAGGAACATCGTGGAGCCGGTGACGAGGGCGATCGCCAGCAGCACCACGGTAATGGCCTGGCGGTGCACCGCGCGGGACAGGCGCTTGCCGAAGATGTTCACGGCCGTTCCGCCCTGCAGCTCGGTGCTGAGGATGAAGAACAGGACGGCGAACGTGGTGATTTTCAGGCCGCCGGCGGTACCGGCCGGGCCGCCGCCGATGAACATCATGATGTCCATACCCAAGGCCAAGGGGAGGCTCCGTAGCGGGCACACATACGCTCTCCTGTTGCTGCGGGACTGGAAAGCTGCGTAGCGCGTCCTCAGCCGATGTAGGAGGCAAGGTGCGGCAAGTGGAAGTCACTCAGTCGCTCATCGAGGACCAACGCCGCCAGGCTGCAGTCGTAGGCCGGCAGCGGATATCAGTCCGTTCAAATACGAATCGCCGACCAATAGGCCCTGGTTACCCTCTTACGCGAAGTACGCAGCCACGCTTCATAGGGGCCTTCGGAGTGGTGGTGGCCGCCTTTACTGCCGGAGGAGGCCGCGGGAGAGCCCAAAAACTTGTGAAGCATGCTTACTATTTATACTAATCATGCTTACTATTGTCGTAAGTGCTTTGTTCGTCAGAGCAGCCAGTCCCCGAGGAAAGAGAGCGACGATGACTGAGAACCCAGGGCAGCAGACGCCTGATCCATACCCGGCAGTGTCCAGTGTTCCTGCTGCGACGCCCGCACCGTCCACTTCCCGGGACGGCACCGCAACGAAATCGGATGCTGTGAAGGACGAGGCCGGAAATGTCGCCGGCCAGGCAGCAGGTGCCGCCCAGAACGTCGCGGCAACGGCCAAGGAGGAGGCCGCCAATGTGGCCTCCGAGGTGAAGACCAGCACGCGCGATCTCTTCAACCAAGCAAAATCGGACCTGGCCAGCCAGGCGGGAACACAGCAGCAAAAAGCGGCCGAGGGGATCCACACCATCTCCTCACAGCTGCGTACCATGGCCGACGCCCCGGACGAGCAAGGTGTCGCCTCGGACCTGATTCGCCAGGCAGCAGACCGATCTGCGTCCATCGCCTCGTGGCTGGAGAACCGGGATCCGGGTTCATTGCTGGAGGAGGCCAAGACCTTCGCCAGGCAGCGTCCGGGGGCGTTTCTGCTCATCGCGGCCGGGGCTGGCCTGGTCGCCGGGCGTCTGGGCAGAAGCCTTCAGGCCGGAGCCCCGACGGCGGCTCCGACAACGGGCTCGGCCCTCCCCCCGCAGCCCGTCCAGTCCCCGGCCACGGACAACGGCGTCGCCTACGGTGCGGGCGCGCCGGTTTACGGTGAGACCACGCCCGCTGCTCCGGTCTACGGGGAGACCGCTTATGGCGAGCCCGCGCGGCCCGGGTTTGCCGGTCCGGGTACGGATGGCGTTCCGTTGCGTGATCCCCACGACCCCTATCTCCAGGGTGAAGGGCGTCAGCCGTGAGCAGCCAGATACCGGAGCCGCCTCCCACCCCCGCGCACGCCAAGGCTAACGCTACTTCCCTGGGCGATCTGCTGGGAGATGTCACCCGCGACATGTCCACGCTGATGCGTCAGGAAGTGGAACTCGCGAAGGTAGAGGCGAAGCAGTCGGCCACGCGCGCCGGCAAAGGCGGTGGCCTGCTTGCCGGCGCCGGAGTCGCCGGGCACTTCGTGCTCGTCTTCCTCTCGCTTGCCCTGTGGTACGCCATCGGCGAGGCATGGACCGGCTTTGGCTGGTCCGCCGTCATCGTCGCGGTCTTGTGGGCCATCGTCGGGGCCGTCCTGGCCTCGAAGGGACGCAAGGAGCTCAAGCAAATCAAGGGCATGCCCCAGACCGCAGCGACCCTCCAGGAAATTCCGCCCACCCTGAAACCCAGTGAGGACAACCGATGAGTGAGAACCCGGACGCAATCCGCGCCGACATCGAAGCTACACGCGCACGACTAGGAACCAACGTGGACGCCGTCGCCGACAAAGTGACCCCGTCCAACATCGTCCACAGGCAGACCGACAAGGTCAAAGAAGCCGTCTTCGGAGTGAAGGACAAAGTCATGGGAACAGCCGAGAACGCCACGAGCAACCGCCATGCAGCCGCAGGCAGTGCCGGATCCGCGCTCGGCGATGCCGGCTCGGGCCTTGGGTCGACGCTCGGCGAGGCCGGCGCCGCCATCACAGACGCGCCCCACCGGGCCGTCGTGAAGACTCAGGGCAACCCCCTGGCCGCCGGACTCATCGCCTTCGGGGCCGGCCTGCTGGTCTCCTCCCTGATCCCGCCGAGCCAGAAGGAACGCGAGGCCGCCGAAGCACTGAAAAACGCTGCGGAACCGGTCACCAGCGAACTCGCCGACGCCGCGAAGGAAATGGTTCAGGGCCTGCAGGAACCGGCCCAGGACGCCATGGAAAACGTCAAAGAAACCGCCACCGACGCCGTCCAATCGGTAAAGGAGGAGGGCCAGAGCGCCGTCTCCGACGTGAAGGAAACGTCCGTGGACGCCAAAGACCACGTTAAGAACGCCTAAAAGCGTCCCCTGCCGATGCGAGCCCCCGCCCCGCCGGACAAACCGGCGGGGCGGGGGCTGGAGTTCCTGAAGCAGGCGCTGGCAGCGGGGAAGCGCGGAGGAGGACATCTGATGGCGGCGGATCTCCACACAGATTCGGATGGTTGGCCCACGGTCCGGCTCATAGGCATGGCGGCCCGCCTGGACGAGCGGAGGATCAACCGCGCCATAACCCACCTCGGCCTGACGAAGGGCTCGCTCGAGGCACTGGAAACCATCGCCGAGCTCCACACGGCGAGGTCATCAGAGCTCGCAGCGTTGCTCTGTGTCAGCTCCCAAAGCATGGGAAAAGTCGTTCGACGGCTGGAGAGCCTGGGCCTTTTGACGAAACGGCGAGGCATCGACGGCCGAACCGCCAGTATCGAGCTGACGCAGCACGGCGTGGATGTCATAGGCGCGGCCGCGGGGCTTCTTCAAGGACTGGCCCAGCCCCGGACGGATATGGACCCTGCCTTCCGAAGCAATCTCGAGTATCGGGTAAGTGACCTCAGGTCGCTGGAAATGGAACGAGCTCCACCCCCTGCTACCGGCCGGGCTCCGTGACCCTGCCGGCTGGTGGGAGTACGGGCCCCGGCGGGACTCCCAACGTTGATGGCAAGGCCAGTCGAACGGGGATTCCGCCGGGTTCGATACCACCGTCGACGGACCTCTTGTCATAGGCCCTCACCGGCACGCCCTGCTTCGGTGAGTGCGGCCGCTCCAGAAGGCGGGCGTTGGCAGACAACTGGAACGCTGCGTGAGTAATCATGCCCTCTAAATTGCGGGCGTGATCCCGCCCCGGGTGAAGCCGGGGGGACCAAAAAATGAAGGTTATTCAAACGAAGGAGAGTGCATTGTGACAAACACGAACAGCGTAGACCGGGACAAGACGAGCCTGCAGAGAGCCGCACAGGCGGTGGGAGCAGTGTTCCTGCTGGTCGGCATCCTTGGGTTCATCCCAGGGGTCACCAGCAACTACGAGTCCCTCGGGATAGCCGGCCACGAATCCACGGCCCTCCTGTTGGGGATCTTCCAGGTTTCCGTCCTTCACAACATCGTCCATTTGCTCTTCGGCGTCGCCGGCCTCCTGATGGCACGCACCCACGGACAGGCCAAAAACTATCTCCTGTTCGGGGGCATCATTTACCTGGTCCTTTGGGTCTACGGGCTTTTGGTCGGGCACGACACGCCCGCGAACTTCGTCCCGGTCAACAACGCGGATAACTGGCTTCACCTGGTCCTGGGTATCGGCATGATCGCTCTGGCCCTGCTGCTCTCCCGCGACACCGCCAAGACAGCGCCGGCCCGCCGCTGAACCCCCGACAAACTAAGATTCGCAGCCGCACGGACCTCACCTAGGAGCAACAATGAGCATCCCTGAACCGAGGGGACCCCTCAGCGCCGGACTCATTGCCATCCTGGTGGAGGAACCCGGGCCAGACCCTGCCGGCCTTTCTGACCTGCACGCGCTGGTCGCGGAGCGGTTGTCCGAACTCGAGGATCTGATCGACGACGACGTTCAGCTCGCCTTGTTCTGCTTGTACGAGCTGCATTACGGCGGGCTGGACGGCGTCGATGACCGGTGGGAATGGCATCCCGGGCTGATCGGGATCCGCCACCTGCTGGAGGAGCCGTTCGAAGCGTGGCTGCGCGCCGAGACCGGCCCGATAACGGCGTCAGTCCGACGTCCGGATACCGGGACCCCCGGCAGCGATGCCACCGCGGCGCTCCTGTTCGACATGGCTGGCCGGGACATGGGCCCCAGTGTGTCCCGTCACGTGGCCAAGAAGGCGACGGCCGAGCAGCTTCGTGAATTCCTGATCCACAAATCGCTCTACCAGCTCAAGGAAGCAGACCCGCACACCTGGGCCATCCCGCGCCTGACCGGACGGGCCAAAGCGGCCCTCGTGGAGATCCAGACGGACGAGTACGGCGGCGGCCGTCCGGACCGTATGCACAGCGCCATGTTCGCCCGGACCATGAGGGGGCTGGGCCTTAATGACAGCTACGGCGGCTACGTGGACGTCGTCCCGGCCATCTCATTGGCCTCCGTGAACATGATGTCCCTGTTCGGGTTGAACCGGAGGCTTCGCGGAGCCATTGCAGGGCATCTGGCAATGTACGAGATGACGTCCTCACGCCCCAACCAGCTCTACGGGAACGGTTTCCGCCGTCTGGGTTTTGACGCGGACGTCACGGGGTACTTCGATGAGCACGTCGAGGCGGACGCCGTCCACGAACAGATAGCCGGAAGGGATCTCGCCGGTGGCCTCGTGGAGGCGGAACCGGACCTCCTGGACGACGTCCTCTTCGGTGCGGCCGCGGTCTCCTGCATCGACGCCCGCTTCGCCGCCCACCTCATGGGTGCCTGGGACAACGACCTGTCTTCACTGCGGTCTCCCGTTCCCGCCACCGTATGAAGCTCTGCCCCGTCCCCTCCGCCTGCCCAGATCGGAAGCACGTATGAACGACAACGCCCTCAACCCCGGCAGTGCCTCGCTTGTCCTCTGCCCCGACGGGCCGATCCTGGTCCGCGGCGACTTCGACGTCGTCACGGCCTCCGGGGAACGCGTCCCACGACAGCGCAAAACCGTGGCCCTCTGCAGATGCGGCGCCTCGGCTATCAAGCCGTACTGCGACGGCACACATAAACTGATCAAATTTCGCACCGAACCCCCCGCCGCCTCCCGGGACGGCAGCAACACGGCCGGTGACATGGGAACGGCGCAACCTCCGGTCGGCATCTCATCCGAAGAGACGTGAAGAAGGCCGTTATGCCTCCCTCCTGTCCGACGAAGCGGCTTGGACAGCTGACCCCTGTTTCCGGCAGACGGAGGCCGGGTCGTGAATCCGGCGGTGCCTCGACGGGTTCCGTTGTGAAGCACGCACGGAAGGACGCGGCTCCAAACGAGCTGGGGTCCATTGACTTGCACTTCCGCGCTTGAGCCCGCGGCCGTCGCCGAAGGGGCGCCCCACCTGCTGCAGGTGGCACCCGGACGCTTCCACACCGGCCGACGCGAGGAACCCTGGATCAACACCCCAACCAACTGTCAGAGGAGCCTTGATGTGTACCGGATCCCCAGGACCGATGGCGCACCCTTAAGCGGATGCTCCCATTCCGCCGGCGAGGCGCCGGCGTGCGCCGTCCCCGTCTGAGCGGTCGGGCCGTGGCTTCGTGACCCTCCGTGCGCGGTGGATTCCTTCCTAACTCAGAAGGGCGTTCTTCTGTCTGGATTTGACTGTTGAGCTCTGCCCGCAGTTGGTGCAGGTGATGCTGAAGGTTTTGGATGTTGTGAGGATCGGAATGAAGAACAGGGTGAACTTGTTTGCGCGTTCCTGCAGGTGATGCTGGACGTACTGGCCGCAGTACTGGCACGTCGCCGTCCTTCCGGGCAGGTCGCGAAGGACGGTTTTGAAGCCGAAGAGTAGAAACATTGTGTGTGCCTTTCAAGTAACGACGTGGGGGTGCCGGAGCGCCAGGAGGCGCAGATCGTGGACGACTGGTTCTCCGTTAGTGGTAGGGACCACGCCGCCTCCGCAAAATAGTAAGTATACTTGCTAATTATCTCGTTTCTGCGTAGAGTTGCCGGCAGAGAGAAGTTGTCATCACCGGTTTTTGAAGCGGAACCTGGCTGGACGGCGATTTCGGCCCCTCACATCACCCCCCCTACATCAACTGAGGACATACCCATGACTGCGAACACCACCCAGCACGCCCACACCGATACGGCACGGAACGCGAATGACATTAAGATCTCCACCAGGACCCTTGAGTTTGCCGTGTACGTCGCTGCCGTTCTCGCCACGATCATCACCTCCGCCGTCGTCGGGGACAACGCCAACGAAGACGGTGCAGATGTCTTCAACGCACACGACGCCATGCAGCTCATCACCTGGCTGACCGTCGGTCTCATGGTGGCCCGCGGCCTGGCCAAAGCCGGGAACCGCAACCACAACCACGGATAACCAACTGCGCAGCGTTCGGCGGTAAGTGCTGCCGAACGACGACGGATCCTGGTGCGGCCCCCGGAAGGCGGCGGCACCAGGGTTTTTCGGCCGAAACGTTCTATCCCGGGATCCGCAGGGAGCCTGAGTCAGCACCCCTTGAAGGGCCTTAGGACTTTGTGCGGCTGCAGCCGCTCACCACCATGAAAAGCACCGCGAGGAAACGAGCCACCCATGGCAGATTCTCAGTACAACCAGTTTCTGCATGAAGCCAACACCGGTGATCCAGCATGCGACCGCGCTCTAGGCCGGAACAGTCTCTACGGCCCCCATGCCAGCTGGTGTTTCGTGTCCGCGGCCGGGCCCGCGCAGGAAGATGCCTTCTGGCCATGTGCAATAAGCGGCTCGACCCCCAGCGCGTCGGCCTCCGCATGAAAGGCCCGGCCGCAGCGGACTGCATCCTGGCCGGCTACCCGGGCCTGGTCTGATACGGGTGTCGACAACGTCCCCTACGTACATGCCCCGCGACGCCCACCAGCCCCGGGGCCGACGCCTCTGGTGCCCGACATGCGACACCGACCGGCACCTCCTCCTGGACTCCGTCACCACCCTCAACGCCGGGCAGGAAACACTAGCCGCGGCCATCACCTGCACTCGGTGTCGCCGCTCACGTGTCCTCGCGACCACCGCGGCCTTCGTCGCGGCCCTCCCGGAACGGAACGAAGACGACAGCGACGTCATGCACCGGGACGCCGCGTACGTTCACTGCCAGGAGCCCACGACACCCGCGGACCCCAACCTTCGGGGCGTGCAGTGGCCGGTTTCCACCCAAGCCGGGCCAACGGAGTTCCTGGGCGTCTACCTCCGGACCCGGGTTCTGCGCTGCCGGTGCGGCTTCCAGATGGAAATACCTCACTCATGACAAGCAACCTGCGCTTCGGCTCTGAAGTCAACCACGAACACGGAGACATCGTGACAAACAGCGACAGCCCCCACCAAGCCGCACGCCCGGCAACAGTAGGGGAAACACCGAGCTTGAACGAATTTGACCTCTCCCCGCAGGGACTCGCCGATGCCCCGGCGAGCGAAGTGGATCCCGACAGCCTCGCTTATCCCGGCAACAGCTGAACATCTGCACCGTTCGGCCCACCAGGCCGGCACGCGACAGACATGGTCACCGCGCCCACTCCGAGACACAGTGAGGTCCGGGGATAACACCCCTGTGAAATCAGCAACGATCTCATCCGCCTGGTCCGCCGGAAGGGGCCACTTAGGCAGCCGACAGTTATGAACCAGGAGCACAGCATGGATTCTGTACGGACATTTGACAACATAGTCATCATCTTCAATCCCAACAGCACCGGGGACGCGCCCCAGCTCGCCGAAAAACTCCGGGACCGGCTGACTGAACTCCTCACCTATACGGCGGACCTCAAGCTTCAACCGACCAGCCACGCCGGGCACGCCGTTGAGTTGGCCCGCGAGGCCGCCAGCAGCGGCGACCACGTTCTTGTCGTGTCCGTCAGCGGCGACGGGGGCTACAACGAAGTCGTCAACGGCGTGAAGGAAAGCGGCAACCCGAACGCGGTCTGTGCGGTCATGGCGGCAGGGAACGCCAATGACCACCGGCGGACCACCGGCACTAAGCCGCTGGAGGAAGCTATCGCTGAGGGCAACGTGCGGCACATCGATTTGCTGCGGATCCACACTGGGAAAGACGCGCCGGCGACATACGCGCACTCCTACATCGGATTTGGTCTGACACCGGTGATGGCAATCGACATTGAAAAGGGCAGCAAGGGCGCCGCCAAGGAGATGTTCTCCGTAATCCGGACCTTCGCGAAGTTCAAGCCATTCGAAATACGACAGACCGACGGAAAGCGCCGGAAATTTGACAGCCTTGTCCTCGCCAACATTCCCGAGATGGCAAAGTACGCCACCTTAAGCGACTCAGACGATGAGCCCTCCGACGGAAAATTCGAAGTGATCCTCTTCCCGCACATGCCCAAGTGGCGGGTACTACTGACGGCCCTGCGAGCCACCACAAAGGGATTGGGGGACCAGCCCAGCGTGAGCACCTACGAGTTCACCACACTCAAACCACTTCCATACCAAATTGACGGGGAAGTGAAATCCGTGGACGCGAACACACCGGTCAAGATTGAATGCGCCCCGGCCGCCCTGCCCATACTGGGGTAGCGTCCAGGCCAGCCGATGAAACCGGGTCGACTTCAGTGTAACGGTCGGAGCGGGACGAGGACGGCTTCGCCGAACCGGGCGAGCTGGTGCCGGTCCCGCAATTCCTCCAGGGTCAGTACCCGGCTGTTCGCGCTGTCCACGTCGAATATTTTCTGCATGTCCCGGGCGAAATTCTCGTCATGGATTTCGAGGTTGATTTCATAGTTGCCGGTCAGACTTAGCCTGTCGATATTCGCGCTGCCCACGGCTGACCAGCTGCCGGCGATGGTGCAGCCCTTAGCCTCGATCCACCGGTCGGGTTGAGGTTGTATCGGCGGTTTAAACGGAGAATGCCTGTCGGAGGCGGATTCTAGGGGTCGATGCAACACCCGAGGTCAGCTGGCTTCCAGTAGATCACGAAGACGCTCGGCCGGGGTGTCCCAGTCCAGTGTTTTGCGTGGTCTTGCGTTG
>NZ_JBVAYV010000052.1:0-18064 GCF_055412805.1 Pseudarthrobacter kochi | reverse complement strand
GGCTCGTGGTTCCTGTTCAGGTTGAATGCGTAGGAACACTCATCCCAGCAGGACCACGAGTCCTCTGCTTGCTACAACACGAACCTGTTTCCCCGGGAACCTTGAAGAGCCCACAATCTTTCCTGTGAGTGTATATTATTCGAGCTCATGCTCAGCCCGCGCGCTAGGGCAGGGCCAATTCACAGGCAACTGGAGGGTTACGTCGAGGAGCCTCTTGTGTTGTTAGGCAGTCAGTCTTCCAGGTGCTTGGCGAAGTGTAGCTGGGGGCTTATTTCTTTGGGGGCGTCGTGGCACAAACGCCTGAGAGGCGAACCGACTCTGGTTGGCCGGATAGCGGGCAGTCTTGCCGAGTTGAAGGAGTCGGGGAGGCGGCCAATCCAATACCCACTGCGATCGTTTCGTTTTGTTCCCACTTCAATAAGGCATAACGCTCTGGCCCCCGCCCATGTCAAAGCCAGATTGGCTGCGATTCAAAATCCGTCTCAAACATGTAAGGCGCACCGACTTCCTGAAAGCAAACCCCCGGCTAGGCCAAGCGACGGGCACTCCGCGGAGCATCATGTGGCAATTTGGCGGCTGGATTGGGTTTCTGCGAGGCATTGGGCGGGTGCTCATGAGTCGGGGTGGTGGGGCGATGTGAACCTGCAGGGCTGCACTCTGTACATAATGGGTCCGGAGCTTCACGCCGGCCTGGTCGGGATGCCCTAATGGGGAAGCAGCAAACACAGGAGCAAGGTCTTGACAGTTACAGCCGCACACCGGGAACTCAACGTCGCACCCGGTTCGGTGGTCCGTGTCCGGGACGAAGACTGGCTCGTCACCAGCGTTGAGAAATCCGTCGACGGCACCCTCATCCGGGTCCAGGGCCTCAGCGAGCTCGTCAGAGACACCACAGCCGCCTTTTACTCGGCACTGGACGCCATCGAGGTCGTGGACCCGGCCAAGTCCAAGGTCGTGGCCGATGACACCCCCAACTACCGGCGGGCCCGCCTGTTCCTGGAAACCACCCTCCGCAAGACGCCGACTCCCCAGTCGGCGGAGTACCTGACCGTTTCCACCCGTATGCTGTCGCGGAACCTCAAGTACCAGCAAATCGCCGTCGCCAAGGCCCTGGATACCAAGAACATCCGCCCGCGCATCCTGATCGCAGACGCGGTGGGCCTCGGCAAGACCCTCGAGATCGGCATGATCCTCAGCGAACTGGTCAAACGCGGCCGCGGCGAACGCATCCTTATCGTCACCCCGCGCCACGTGCTGGAGCAGATGCAGCACGAGCTCTGGTGCCGCTTCGCTCTGCCGTTCGTCCGTCTCGACTCCGCCGGCATCCAGAAGATCCGGCAGAAGCTCCCGGCCACCCGCAACCCGTTCACTTACTACAAGCGCGCCATCATCTCCATGGACACGCTGAAAAGCCCCCGCTACCGGGCCCAGCTCGGCAAACTGCACTGGGACGCGGTGGTCATTGACGAGGCCCACAACGTCACCAACACCCAGGCCATGAACAACGAGCTCGCCCGGGTGCTCGCGCCGAACACCGAGGCGCTCATCCTGGCCTCCGCAACCCCGCACAACGGACGCAACGAGTCGTTCGCGGAAATCCTGCGTCTGCTGGACCCCACGGCAGTCCGCCCGGACGGCACGTTCGACCCCAAACACGTGGAGAACCTCATCATCCGCCGGCACCGGCACAGCCCGGAAGTTGCCCAGGAAGTCGGTGCTGACTGGGCCGAGCGGGAAGAACCGGACAACAGGCTCGTGTCCGCCTCCCCGGCGGAGAACGCCATCGCCGAGGAGCTCTCCGACATCTGGCTCTACCCCGACGGCAGGCCGGCACCCTATTCGGGGCAGAACGGCGCGCTCTTCTCTTGGATCCTTGCCAAGGCGTTCCTCTCCAGCCCTGCCGCGCTTCTCGAAACGGTCACCGAGCGTCTCAGAAAGCTCGACGCCGATTCGCCCTCCGAGGCCAAGGAAACCGAAGCGCTAAAACGCCTCAGCAAGCTCACCGAAGCCGCAAACACCGGCGAATCCGCCAAGTACACCGAGCTCGTCAGTTATCTGAAGAAGATCGGCGTCGGCAAGGGCTCCCCGATGCGGGCCGTGGTCTTCGCCG
Source organism: Pseudarthrobacter kochi (assembly GCF_055412805.1). Taxonomy (NCBI): domain Bacteria; kingdom Bacillati; phylum Actinomycetota; class Actinomycetes; order Micrococcales; family Micrococcaceae; genus Pseudarthrobacter; species Pseudarthrobacter kochi. Next base: position 15,954 of record NZ_JBVAYV010000052.1, on the reverse strand, counting down.
AGCGCGTCGCCACGCTCAAGTGGCTGCAGGAGACACTGCCCAAGGCTCTCGGTCTCAAACCGGAAAACGTCGGCCTCCTGCACGGCGGCCTCAGCGACGTCGAGCAGCAAAGCATCGTGGACCAGTTCAAGCGCGGCAACAGCCCGCTGCGTGTCCTGGTCACTGGCGACGTCGCGTCTGAAGGTGTGAACCTGCATGCCGAATGCCATCACCTGATCCACTTCGACATCCCCTGGAGCCTGATCCGGATCGAACAGCGGAACGGCCGCATCGACCGGTTCGGCCAGCGCCAGAAACCGCAGATCACCACCCTGCTCCTGAACCCGCACAACACCCGGTTCTCCGGCGACATAAAGGTCCTCACGCGTCTGATGGAACGCGAGTACGAGGCACACGCCGTCCTCAACGACGTGGCCTCTCTGATGGGGCAGTACAGCGTCAAGCAGGAGGAAGACGCCATCCGCGACGTCCTGCTCGGCAAGAAGGACTTCGACGACGTCGTCGGCGAACCCGACGCCGATCCGGACGCAGGCGACCTCTGGGACTTCCTCGACTTCGAGGCCCTGAAGGACGACGGGAAAACCGCGACCATCCCGGTCGAGAAACCGCTCGGTCTCTACTCCACGGACCTGGACTTCCTCGACGAAGCCCTCAACGAGGCCTTCGGCGATCCGCACAAGGTCCTCGGCTGGACCGTCCACGCCGGCCACGGCCTCGCCGAACTCAACCCGCCCGTTGACCTCCAGCACCGCCTGGGCTACCTCCCGCAGGACTACCTGTCCGAGCGGCGCGTCACCGAGCGCCTCAAGCTCGCCACGACGGTGGACGCCGGCACCCGGGAACTGGACCGCGCCCGCGAATCCGATGACATGAGCTGGCCCGAGGCACACTACCTGGGCCCGCTCCACCCCGTTCTGGACTGGGCCAGCGACCGGGCTCTGTCATCGATGTCCCGCAGCGAAGTCCTTGTGGTCCGCGGCGACGTGGACGCCGCACAGGTCCTACTCATGGGGACGTTGATGAATCGCCGCGGGCAGGTGGTCTCCAAAGCCTTCATCGCGGTGGACTTCCCCGACCCAGCCAACCCGACGTTCTGTCTCTCCGAACCCCTCGAGGATCTGGGCGAGCATCTGAGCAGCATCGGCGTCGACGCCCCGGCAACCAACCCCGGACCGGTCACGGTGAACGGGCTGCAGGCTCTGCTGCCGCAGGCGGTGGAGAGCGCCCGGCAGACCATGCAGCTGACCTTTGAAGCAGCCGCCAACTCTGCCAACCAGCGGCTGCAGGCGTGGAAGGACCGGGCCGCGGGCTGGACCCAGCTGTCCTTCGACTTCGCGCAGCGGGCGGAAGTGAAAAAGCAACGCGAACGTGTCAGCGAGGAGCAGCGCATCGCGGAGTCGCTCGCCCCGGCCCAGCGCCTGGTCCGCCCCCTTCTGATCGTCGTTCCCCGCGCCACCCCTGTCGCCGTCCCGGAAGGTGCTGACCAGTAATGCCGTCCTTTGATTCAATCGTTGTAGGCGAAGACTGGATTAGCGAACACTTCTTCACCACGGACTCCACCAAGGAATCCTTCCAGGCCGAGGTCGTCAAACTCCGCAAGAACTGGGACGAGGCAGCCAAGGAGGGCCACACCACCACCCCGGCCCGCTTCGCCGAGGTCCGCGGACGCCTCCAGATCCTGCTCGCCGGGCTCTCGGAAGACCCGGCGGGTGCGTCCGAGGCCTACTCTCTGCTGCGCGACGCCCTCGGTTTCAGGGGAACGACGGCGGCCGTAACCTTCGAGCGCAGCGGCACCGAAACGCTCGTCCCCGGCGTGTGGGCCACGGGGAACTCCGAGATCCTGTTCGTCGAGGCCGCCCCGGCGGACGCGCTGGAAGATGTGCTGTCCACGGTGCTTCCGCTCGGGCGGGTTCTGGTGGACGGCAAAGAACCGTCCCCGGTGCTGACGGTGGCGAAAACCGTGTCCGAGGCCTACCTCTCGGACAAGGCCCCGAAGTTTGTCGTGATCATGGCCGGACGATGGCTGGTGCTGACCGAGCAGGAACGCTGGGCCGAGGGCCGCTACCTGGCTGCCGACGCGCTTCTGGTCGCGGACCGCAACGACACCAAGAAGAACGCCGAGACGGACCGGTTCCTGGCGATCTTCGGCCGCGACTCCCTCATGCCGACGCCGGACGGCTCGATCTGGTGGGACGGTGTCCTCGACGCCTCCGTCAAACACACCGTCGGCGTCTCCCAGGACCTGCGCGAAGGCATCCGGCGCTCCATCGAAATCATCGCCAACGATGTCTTGGACCGACGCCGGGCAGCGGGACTGGGCGTCGAAGACGTGGAAGGGCGGGTCTTGGCCCGACAGTCCCTGCGGTTCCTCTACCGGATCCTCTTCCTGCTCTACGCGGAGGCCTCCCCGGAGATGGGCGTCCTCCCGGTCGGAGCTGGCGAATACAACGAGGGCTACGGTTTGGACCGGTTGCGGGAACTGACCCTGGTCAACATCCAGTCCCCGGAGTCCCGTCGCGGCACCCACATTTACGAATCGCTAGCGCAGCTCTTTCATTTGGTGGACAACGGCCACACTCCGGCCAGAGCAAGTCCCTCCGAGGATGCCTCCGGCGAGAATGAGGGCCTGGTCTTCCAGCCGCTTAAGGCGGACCTGTTCCACGACGCAGCGACGTCGCTCATCAACGGCACCAAGCTCAGCAACGCCGAACTGCAGCGCGTCCTCCAGCACCTCTTGCTCAGCAAGGAAACCAAGGGCAAAGACCGCGGCTTCATTTCCTACGCGGAACTCGGCATCAACCAGCTCGGCGCCGTCTATGAAGGCCTGATGTCCTACACAGGTTTCATCGCCGCTGAGCCCCTGCACGAGGTGGCCAAAGACGGGAACCCGGAAAAGGGTTCTTGGGTGGTCCCTGTGGACCGGTCCGAGTCCATTGACGCCAAGCACTTCGTGGTGGAAGAGGACGAACGAACGGGGGAACGGCGCCCGGTCTTGCACCCCGCTGGCTCGTTCGTTTTCCGGCTCGCTGGCCGCGAACGCCAACAGTCCGCCTCTTACTACACCCCGGAGGTCCTGACCAAATTCGTCGTCTCGCAGGCACTCGAAGAACTACTGGACCAGAACGAACAAAAGACCCCAGCCGACGACATCCTGAACTTGACCGTCTGCGAGCCTGCCCTCGGCTCCGGCGCATTCGCCCTCGAAGCTGTCCGCCAGCTCGCCGATGAATACCTGAAGCGCAAACAGGATGAGCTGGACGTCAAGATCCCCGCGGACGAATACCCGCAGGAACTCCAGAAGGTCAAGGCCCAGATCGCCCTGCACCAGGTCCACGGCGTGGACCTGAACTCGACCGCGGTGGAACTGGCCGAAGTCTCGCTCTGGCTCGACACCATGGTGAAGGACCTCCAGGCACCGTGGTTCGGGCTGCGGCTGCGCCGCGGCAACTCGTTGATCGGCGCCCGCCGCGCCACGTACTCGCGGCAGTCCGTCAATGACAAGTCATGGCTCAAGAGCGTTCCGCAGGACGCTGTCCTGACCGGGCTCGTCGAGGCCATGGCTGCCGAGACGGACGACCCCAATGTGGTGGGCCGCATCCACCATTTCCTGCTTCCGGCCGAAGGCTGGGGCGCGGCAGCCGATGCCAAGGAAGTCAAGGAGCTGGCTGGAGACGCCCAGCAGGAGCTCAAGGCCTGGCGCAATAAGATCAAGTCCAAGCCCAGCAAGACCCAGGTCGACCGCATGGTGAACCTTGGCCGCCGGGTGGAGTCGCTGTGGAAGCTGACCCTTCGCAGGCTCCAAGTCGCCGAGACTGAGGCCCGCCGGGACATCGACTACTTCGGCAAGCAGCCTTCGGTTGTTGAGCCTGGCGCGGCTGGCACACAGGCACAAGCCGTCACCCGCGAGCAGATCGAGGAAACCCTCCACGACCCGAATGGCGCCTACCAGCGTCTCCGCCGGGTCATGGATGCCTGGAACGCACTGTGGTTCTGGCCGCTGACCCAGCGGGCGAACGGCGGGACGCAACCGCCGAACATCGACGAATGGCTCGACGCGCTGGAAGCGATCCTCGGCCTGCAGGGCAAAGAGTCGAAGATGGCGGGGCAGCAGACCTTCGGAGCCGCATCGACCTGGGAAGAACTGAACGAAGCCGAACAGGCCGATCTCAGCTTTTCGTTGGCGTCCGACATTGAGATCACCAAGAAGCAGCATGCTTGGCTGCAGGTGTGCGAAAATATCGCCGCAGATCAAGGGTTCTTCCACTGGGAGCTGGACTTCGCTTCGGTGTTTGGACGCGGCGGCTTTGATCTTCAGGTGGGTAATCCGCCTTGGGTAAGGCCTGACTGGGATATCAATGCGATCAATGCGGAGTTTGACCCTTGGTGGCAGCTCAATGACAAGCAGACACAAGTGCTGAAGACGCATAAGCAGCTTGAGGCTAATTCAGATCCGGATCAAACCGAATTTGTGCGTACTCAGGCCGTCAGCATAGTGGGCATTCGAGAGTTCCTCACGTCACCCGGCCTCTATCCGATTGGTGCGGGCCTCAGGCCTGACCTCTACCGGTCATTCATGGAGCGGACGTGGGCATCTGCCGCAGTTTCAGGAATTGTTGCCCTTATTCATCCAGAATCCCATTTTACTGAGAAAAAGGCATCAAAGTTTCGTGCTTCGACTTATCGACGCCTGCGTCGTCATTGGCAGTTCATAAATGAATTGTCGCTATTCGAGATACACAACCTGGTAACATATGGGGTGCACGTTTATGGTCGACGCCGCGAGAGTGCCCAATTTCGTATGGCGGCCTCGCTATATCATCCCGGGACAGTCAAGCGTTCCGAATCGCATGATGGCACTGGCGAAGTTCCGGGCCTCAAGGACGCTGACGGTAACTGGGACATCAGGCCTCATGCTGAACGGATTATCAACGTAGACGAGGCGGTTTTGGCCACTTGGGCCAATATCCTGGACGATCCGGGCACCCCCGCTGTGCAGGCAAGAATGCTCTATCCCGTTAATCGTGCGAGTTCGAGAGTTCTCGAACAGCTAAGCCGAGCTCCCCGAGTACGGGACATCAGACTGTCTTACTCAATCGGGTGGGATGAAACTAAAGAACAAAAGACAGGCCTCCTGGAAGTTGGATCTGCCACCCCAGATTCTTGGGATGACATCGTCCTTCAAGGTCCGCACTTCACAGTTGCCAACCCATTCGCAAAGCAGCCCAACCCAACGATGAAGAGCAACAAGGACTGGATGGAGATTGATCTGGAGTCGCTCCCGCGGAACTTCATACCCCGAACCAGTTACCAGCGGGCCGCTCCAACTGAACGATTTGACGCTTCGTTCAGCCGGTGGAACGCCGGGAGCGAACGCTCAAACCCCCGGGACTATTATCGTGTCGCTTGGCGCCGCATGGTTGCCCTCACCGGCAAAAGAGCCTGGCACGCTACTGTCCTCCCGCCACGTGCAACCCACACAAGTAGCATTCAAGCGGCCGGTCGTCCTGACCTCATGGCACATGAAATTCTGATGCTTGCTGCCACCTTCTCGTCCATAACGGCCGACTTCGTCCTAAAAGTGAGCGGTGCCGCTAATTTGAATGGCACCACGACTGATAGTCTCCCTCGCTTAGACGATGGAGATGAGACACTAGATCGCGAAATCGTCTCCCGGGCCGCCCGATTGATCTGCTGTTCCGAGGCCTACGTGGATCTGTGGAACGCCGTGAACGAGCTCGGGCGATTTGGGCTCTGTTCCTCTTGGAATCCTGACGCGTGGGAGAGACTGGCGGTGCGGCGCAGACAACTCGAGATTGAAATCGACGTTCTTGTCGCCATTGGATGGGGCATCAGCGTAGAGGCACTGTGCACGATCTACCGCACACAATTTTCAGTTTTGCGCGGCTACGAACGAACCGACCTCTATGACGCCAACGGCCGCAAGGTTCCCGGCGACATGAACCGGCTCTATCGTAAGGTCGGCGAGAACCTGACCCTGGAAGAACGTACCTGGACGCATCCGCAGAGCGGCGCCGAGTACGTCTTCGAGTTCCCGTTCCAGGGTTTTGACCGCGAGGAAGATATGCGGAAGGCGTACGCGCACTTCTCGAGCATGCTGGAGGCGAAGTCCTGATGTCAGAGCTTCTGCCCACCACCCAGGCTGGGGATTTGCGCCGCGGGCTGTCCGACTACCTCGCCACCACGTTCGCGCTCACGGACGGGAACGCGCAGTCCGCCATCAAGGACTTCCTCGCGGATCCGGATCAGGGGATCTTCAAAGGCGCCTACGTCCGGCTGCGGCTTCCCTTCGAAACCGCCGAACCTGGCTGGCGCGACTGCCTGGACTGGTACGAGGGCTTCGAACCTTACGGCCACCAGGCCAAAGCCTTCCAACGTCTCAGCAGCAAAGGCGCCGCCGGCACACGCCGTCGACCTGAACCGACCCTGGTCACCACCGGCACCGGCTCTGGTAAGACGGAGGCGTTTCTCTACCCGATCCTGGACCATGTGCTGCGTGCCAAACGGGAGGGCATCACCGGCATCAAGGCGCTCATCCTCTACCCGATGAACGCCCTCGCCAACGACCAGGCCAAACGCCTGGCCGAGCTGCTGACCAACCACGCGGAGCTGTCCGGGATCACCGCCGGCATCTACACCGGCCAAAAGGACACCAACCGCACCAGGATCGCCCCTGACGGCCTGATCAACGACCGCGACGTCTTCCACCAGAACCCGCCGGACATCCTGCTGACCAACTACAAAATGCTCGACATGCTCCTGCTCCGCCACACCGACGCGCCCCTCTGGCAGAAGTCCGCGACCAGCCTGCGGTACGTCGTCCTGGACGAATTCCACACCTACGACGGCGCGCAGGGCACCGACGTCGCCATGCTGCTGCGCCGTCTCGGGCTGACCCTCAAGAGCTACTGGCCTGACGACCTGACAGACCGCCCCCACGATCTGAGCGAGGAAGACCGGGCCCGTCCGCTCGGCCGGGCCACGCCCGTCGCCACGTCTGCAACGCTGGGCAGCAAAGGCGACCCGGACGCGATGCTCCGCTTCGCAGAGACTGTCTTTGGCGAGGTGTTCCCGCCCGACTCCGTCGTCACCGAGGCCCGGCTCACCCAGGAGGCCTGGACAGGGATCGGCAGCGGATCCCTTCTGGGCCGGGACCTGCACGCCATCGCCATCGACATCACCACCACCAACAACGTTGTTGCGGAACTGCGCGCAGCTGGCGCCGGCCCTGAAGCTGTCGTCGGGCCCCTCCTGAAGACGCTCTTCGGCGAACGACCCGCAGACCTGCTGGACGCGATGCGCACGCACCCGCTGACCACCGCCCTGCTGACGCATGCCAGCACCGCCGTCGCGCTCTCGGACCTGACGAACGCCATCTTCCCGGCCCATTCGCTACCGGCAGGGGTAAGGCCGGTCGCCGCGGAAGAGTTCATCTCCCATGTCATCGCACTGCTCAGCCACATCCGCGCCCGCCACGGCAGGGCCGCACTGACGGTAGAAACACACTTGTGGATCCGCGAGATGTCCCGCGTGGACGCCGCCGTTGACACCACGCCGCGCTTCCGCTGGTCCGACGACGGTGTGGACCAGTCCCATGACATGTTTCTTCCGGCGCTCTATTGCCGGCACTGCGGCCGGTCGGGGTGGGGTGCTGTCCTGGCCCCCACCGGCCTGGACCTGGAGCTGGACGATTCGAAGATCCGTGAAGCACGTGTCACCAATAACCCGCGTTTCCGGACCCTCATCTCGGCCGCCGCCGAGGCGGACATCATCGAATTCCACCAGGACGGCTCGGAGCAGGTGCAGGGTCTGCACTGGCTCCACACCGTCAACCGTGGCCTCTCCACCATGCCGCCGAAAGCGGACAGCGCCGACCTCGCCGAAGGGCGGATCATTCCCGTCCTGATGCTCACCGGGCAGGACGCGGACGACCAGTCCAAGAAGGACGTCTGCCCGTCCTGCCTGGCCAAGGACGGCATCGCCTTCATGGGCAGCGCCATCGCCACCATGCTCTCCGTGAGTATCTCCAACCTGTTCGGCGCCGAGGGACTGAACGACGAGGAAAAGAAAGCCCTCGTCTTCACCGACAGCGTCCAGGACGCCGCACACCGGGCCGGGTACGTCCAGTCCCGCTCCCACACCATGACACTCCGCACCGCCCTGCGGCGAGCCCTCGGCGAGCAGCCGGCTACGCTCTCGGAACTCGTCGACGCCGCGATTGCCCGCGCGGACACACCCGGGGCGGCGTACCAGCTGATCGCACCCGAATTCGTCGACCGGCAGAGCTTCCGGCCGTTCTGGGACCCGAAGGCCTCCCCGGCGGAACGCGTCCGGGCCCGGCGCTTCGCCAAACGCCGGCTGCAGTTCGACGCACTCCTGGAGCTCGGCCTCCAGTCCCGCACCGGCCGGACGCTGGAACTCACCGGCTCCCTGGCCGTCGAAACCGACGCCGGCAACCCCACCCGCATGCTCTCCGTGGCCCGGAAGGCCTACGACTCGGCCCTTCACCAGACCATGATCGGGGAGACCGCGCCCACGCAGCAGCAGCTGCTGCAGTGGATCCGCGGCACCGTGGAAAGGGTCCGCCTCCAGGGCGGGGTCCACCATGAATGGCTCAAAGGCTACATCGCGACGGACGGCAAACGCTGGCAGATCTGGGGCGGACGGCCGAAGGGCGAAGGCATGCCCGCGTTCCCCTCCGGCCGTCCGGCGCCGGCCTTCCCCCGGATCGGCAGCGCCGCCTCAGCCACCGACAACCTCGACGGCGTCACGTCCTCGGCATCCTGGTACGCACGATGGACGGCCCGATGCCTCGGCGTCGCCCCCGCCGACAGCGGCTACTTGGCCAAGGCACTGATCACCGCACTCGCCGAGGACGGAACCCTCGGCAGCTCGAAAACGAACTCCGGCGCCGATGTCTACTGGCTCGATCCGGAGAAGATCGTTCTCTCCGCCCCCGACGCCGAGGATCTGGCTGCGGGACGTCACACCGTCCAGTGCAAGGTCTGCCAGGCCATCACCCCCGGGAGCCTGACGGTCATCGACCAGCTGGTCGGGGGCCCATGCACCCTGGTCCGCTGCAGCGGAACCTTGCAGCGGCACGCCGCCGACGCCCGAAACTTCTACCGGGACCTCTACTCCTCACGCGAAAGCAAGAGGGTTGTGGCCCGGGAACACACCTCGCTGCTGGACGACGCAACAAGGATCCTCTACGAAACGCAGTTCAAGTCCGGCGCCGACAACCCGCAGGCTCCCAACGTCCTGGTGGCCACCCCCACGCTGGAGATGGGCATCGACATCGGGGACCTCTCCTGCGTCATGCTGGCCTCGCTGCCGACGTCCGTGGCCTCCTACTTGCAACGGGTGGGCCGCGCCGGACGCCTGACCGGCAACTCGCTTGTCCTTGCCTTCGTGCGGGGACGCGGCGAACACCTGCCCAAACTCCACGAACCGCTCTCCGTCATTAACGGCGAGGTCCGGCCACCGGCCACGTACCTGGACGCCGAAGAAATCCTGGGACGCCAGTACGTGGCCCACGTCGCGGACCGCTTCGCCCGGGTTGTGGGCCGGCCGCACCCGGTTGACGCCATCCAGGCCCTCGGTAGCGTCGCACCGGGATCGTTCATCGGGGACCTGATCGAGGACGCCACGGCGAACGCTCCGGACTATCTCGCTGAGTTCCTGGACCAGTTCGGCGAACGGATTTCCCCGGACAGCGCCGCCCGCCTGGCAGCGTGGGCGTCACGGCACGACGACGGCGAGCCCAGCGGCCTCGCCCGTCACCTGATCCGGGCGGCAGGGGAGTGGAAGGCCGACGTCGACGAACTGGACACCCGCCGCAAGGAAATCGGCAATGCCCTGCCCGAGCTGGAGGCAGCGGCCGCCCTGGCGGAGCGTCTGGACGACAAGACCTCCGACGCGCATCAGGCGCTTCGGACCGCCAAAGCCACGCTCAAAATGATCCGGGACCAACTCAAACAGCTCCGCGGCCAATACTGGATTTCGGTGCTGGAGGCTTACGGCGTGCTCCCGAACTACACGCTCCTGGACGACTCGGTGAGCCTGGACGTGGGGCTGTCCTGGAAGGACGCAGACACGCAGGAGTTCGTGACAGACACGGTGACGTACAATCGTGGCGCCTCGGTGGCCCTGAGCGAATTCGCGCCCGGCGCCACGTTCTATGCGCAGGGCATGGAAATCTTGATCGACGCCGTGGACCTGGGCCCGCAGCAGAGCCATATCCAAAAATGGCAGGTTTGCCCGCAGTGCGGCTGGATCAAGACCGACCTGGGCGCCGCCGCGGCCGTACAGAACTGCCTGCGCTGCGGCACCTCAGCCATCGCAGACATGGGCCAGGTTCTCGACGTCGTGGTCATGAAGAAGGTCTCCGCCGAGGTCCGCCGGGACGAGGCCGCGATCAACGACCGCCGGGACAACCGCGTTCGGGAACGCTTCACGATAGTCGCCGCGGCGGACATCGACCCGCAACACCTGCAGAAGCGCTGGTTTGTGGAGGGCTACGACTTCGGCGCCGAATACTTCAACCGGGTGGAAATCCGCTGGCTCAACACCGGACGGACGGCGTCCAACGGTGGGGTTCGGACCATCGCCGGCGACGACGTCCGGACGCCCATGTTCCGGCTGTGTTCCTACTGCGGCCAGCTCGACCAGTCCGCTAAAGAGAACCTGCCCACCGAGCACCGGTTCTGGTGCAAATACCGCAAGGCCGCCCAGGAAAGCGTCAAAGAAGTGGTGCTTGCCCGGGAACTCAACACCCAGGGCGTGGTGCTGCACCTGCCCCTCGACGTGACCTACGGGGACGACTTCTCAGTCCCCAGTCTCCAGGCAGCCATGCTGCTTGGCCTCCAGAAAGTCCTGGGCGGGGCCCCGGACCACCTGGGAGTGCTGCGGATCAACGATCCGGCGCATGGCGGAAGCCGGATTGCCCTAATGCTGCACGACAAAGTCCCCGGCGGCACCGGCTACCTGGCCGAGTTCGCCAACCCCGAGCGGGTCTGGGAGCTGCTGCACGCCGCATGGCAGACCGTGCGGGACTGCAGCTGCCGTTTCGAGGAGCGTCTGGCGTGCCACCACTGCCTGCTTCCCTTCGCCGACCCCTGGACGGTGGACCGGGTGGCGCGTGCCAGCGCCGAACGCCTGCTCGGCCTGCTGCTGCGCTCCGGTGAGGCTGCCACGGACGTTGCCGTCCCGCCGTCGTTCTCCGATTGGACCGTCACCGAGGAGGCGCCCGACGGCGAGACCTCGATTGAATCGCTGCTGGAGAAGCGGTTCCGGAAGGCCTGGATGGACCGGCTCAAGGCCGTGGGTGCACACACGAAGGTGACCCCCGGTGCGCTGGCGGACACCATCACCTTCCGGATCCCCGGGCAGCAGTTCCAGTGGCAGCTCATCCCGCAGGCGGATGTCGCAGGAACCCGCCCCGACTTCCTGCTCAAGGGACCGCCGGACCCGAACTTCCCCGTGCTGGCGATCTACACGGACGGATTCACCTTTCACGCGTCCCCAGAACACAACCGAATCGCGGACGACGCCACCAAGCGCGACAAGCTCCGGCACAGCTCAGAGCTGTCCGGTGCCGCAGTGCCGTGGGCCGTGACGTGGCAGGACGTGGAAGCATTCGAAGCCGGTCCTTCGGCGCCGGTGGTGCTGCCTTCTTGGGCTAAGGCCTCGTGGAACGCGCAGCTCATGGCCAACTACTCCGTAAATGCGGCGATCACGGACCTGCTGGGCAGAGACGCGATGACGATGCTCTGGGGGTGGGTCAATCGGCCTGATCCCGAGGCGTGGGCGGACTTCTCGGAGCTGGTGCCGCTCATGCTGATGACGAAGCGGCCTGATCCCAGTGACGCCGACGCGATGTACGCGCACGCGGCGGCCCTGGCCCAAGGCGCGGAGCCACCTTTGCCTGCTGGCACGGTCTCGGCCTGGACGCACAGCTCGGGGAGCCTTGGGTTCGCAGCGGCCGGGTCGCCCAAGAGCCTGTCCACGATCGCCGTCGGGCTGTGCCTGGACGACAGGGCAGAAGCGGTGGGTTCTCCCTCGCACGAGGCCGCCTGGCGCGAGTGGCTGCGGCTCTCCAACCTGCTGGCGTTCAAGCCGATCGGTCTGACGATTGGGTCCGTGATGTCTGCCGTGAGCTCCGGCGGCTCGGTCGAGGAAGAGGCCGCACGGCTGGAGATGTCGGACGGGCTCAGTCCCGCCTGGAACGAGCTGCTGGAGCAGGCCACTGAGTTCGAGAAGACTCTCCTACTGGCTATTGCCAATGCGGACATCCCTGTCCTGCCGGAACTCGGTTTCGAGGTGGACGGCCTTCCGGTCTCGATCGCATGGCCGGAGTACCGGATCGCCGTCATGCTGGACGGCGACGACGGACGATCTGAACTTGAGGCCGCTGGCTGGGCCACCGTCGGGACTGACGTTGACGATATTCGCGAACTGCTGAAGACGAAGGGAGCTTGATATGGCGCTGGTGACATGGATCAAGCAAAAGGACAAGATCGACGGCACCATGAAGAACAAGGTGTACTCCTTCTTCGAGAAACTCCAGAAGGACGACACCGCGCCCGGGCTCCACATCGAGCCCATGCACACTCCCGCAGACCCCCGCGTGCGGACCGGCCGGATCGACCTCAACTACCGGGCCGTGCTCTTCAAAGTCGCCTTCGACACCATCCCGCACTACTTCTACTACGGCGCTTGGCCGCACGACGAGGCAATCGACATCGCTCGCTCCAGCGTGCTTCAGGTGAACTCCGTCAACGGCGTCCTGGAGGTCATCCGGGCCTCTACGCCCGACGGCGGCACGCCTCCTATCCCGCGCGTTCCTACAGTTGCGCCAGTTGTTCCTGATGCCTCGACGCCGGAGCCCGACGTCGAGCCTCAGGTTCCGGAGGAGGAGCACGGGGCGCCTCAGGGGGTGACCCCCGAAGCCTGGATCAACCCGCTCCTGGGTTGCGGCATGGATCCAGCTGAATTGGTTTCAGAACTCGGCCTCGCCGGCGATCTTGTGAGCCGGGTATTCGCCGCCTCCTCGGACGAAGAACTCCTGGACGTCCTGGAAGTAGCACCGGAGTGGCAGGCGACTGCGCTCCTTGAGCTGGCTGCCGGCACGTCCCTCCAGGAGGTCCAGGACAAGCTCGCGCTGAGCCGCTACGTGGACGACCCGCAGGCGACAGAAGAGGAGAAGATCCGGAAGTCACTGGAGCATCCCGCCACGAAGATGCAATTCACGTTCGTGGGTGACAACTCCGATGAGCTCAAAAAGGTCATCGAAGGTGGAGACTTCGATTCCTGGCGCACCTTCCTTCATCCGGAACAGCGTGTCTATTCCGAACGCCGCTACAACGGCTCCTTCCGCCTCTCCGGTGGTGCCGGAACAGGCAAGACCGTGGTCCTTCTCCACCGCGTCCGAATGCTGGCCGCGGCTGAACCGACGTCGCGAATTGTTCTGACGACCTACACCACGACCCTTGCTGACTCGCTGGAAAACGGGTTGTCGAAGCTGGAGACCGATCTTCCGCGGGCGGCAAAGCCAGGAGCGCCCGGCATCTATATTTCCGGTGTGGATTCGCTCGTCAACAAGGTGTTCCGCGGCGCCCAGGAAATCGAGCAGCGCCGCGCCATGAAGGATCTTTTCGGGCTCGAGATCTCCGCCCCTGGGAAGATTCTGGACGCGGATGGTGCCCGCCAGCAGTGGGAGTCAGCACTGGCCGACGTCGACCATCCGCTGGAACTTGAGCTCGCTAACGCGACATTCCTCCAGCAGGAGTACGAGACGGTGATCCTGCCCAACTTCATAAGCGGCAAGGACGAATATTTGAAGGTGCCCCGCGCCGGCCGCGGCACAGCGTTGAACCGGGCGAAACGGCTTGCAGTCTGGAAGGTCGTGGAAACCTACCGGTACTACAACCGGATCGAAATGCATGCCTCGTTCGTGGAGCTGGCGCACCTCGCTGCTCTGGTGCTTCGCCAGCGTGCGGAGACCAGCGGAGCACGTCTTGCTGACCATGTACTCATCGATGAAGCGCAGGACTTGCACGCCGGCCACTGGCTGTTTCTCCGGGAGCTGGTCCAGCAGGGGCCGGATGACCTTTTCATCGCAGAGGATTCGCATCAGCGTATCTACGGTCAGAAGGTCCCGTTGTCCCGCTTCGGAATTGGCATCGTCGGCCGTTCACGCCGGTTGACGCTCAATTACCGCACCACCCAGCAGAACCTGGCCTACGCCGTCGGACTTCTTAGCGGAGCTCCGGTGACGGACATTGAAGGCGAACAGGAGTCTATTAACGGCTATACCTCTTCGCGGGTAGGGCCGCGGCCAGAGGAAATAGCCTCTGCCTCGATCGCTGAGGAACTGGACAACCTTGCTGACTATCTGCGGAGGTGGAAAGAAGAAGGGGTGCCGCTGGAAACCGTCGGAATCCTGGTGCGCTCCAATTTCCAGGTCGGCAAAGTCATCAATGGGCTGAATGAACGCGATCTCGAAGCCAGGACGGCCGGTGCAGCCACGGTACCTGGTGTGCCGTCAGTTATGACAATGCATCGGTCGAAGGGCATGGAATTCACGCGGGTGGTTCTCTTTGGGATTTCGGACCAAACTCTGCCGGCTTCCTACCAGGTGAAGGACCTTGCACCGGCGGAGCAGGCCGACGCTCTTATGCGAGAGCGATCGCTGCTCTACGTGGCGGCCACACGAGCCCGCGACGGATTGGTCGTGTCGTGGAGCGGAAAACCGTCAGTGCTGCTTGGTACAAAGTAGTTTCAGTAGTCAGCAATTTCAGTCACAAGCTTTGGGGGAGTAATGGCGGTTAGCACCGTTGGGAAAAAGGCGCGCTGGTGGGACGGCGACGCCTCGCAGCGTTACTGGATGGAACTGGTCAACGTTGACTCTTGGGGGAGCGAGCTCATCGCTCCGGATACGTCCCGATACGACCTGATGCACGACGTTCGAATTGGCGATGTCGTTCTTCATTGGGTAGGGAAAAACAATCCCATGGGCTTCAAATCGGGGATGTACGGCGCCTCGATTGTGGCGGGCGAGCTGCAGCCCCGGGCGGGGGACTGGTTCGGTAAGCCTGCCAACACGATTCCCCTCACCAAGTACACCGCACTTCCCCGGCCCTACCTGCTGACAGACCTTCGGGCGGACCACCAGGAAGACATTCTGGGCGTCAAAAGCGAGCTTGAACGCGACTTCACCGACACAGCCGGCCTCACGATCTACTTTCCCTTCCAGAAGCATCCCACCAGCGGACTCAAACCAAATCAGGGCTACCTCTTCAAACTGCCCGCGGAAGTAGTCAAAGCGGTCTATGGTCTGCTGCCCGACAGCGACTGGGGCGGATTCGATATTCCGCTCGTTGCGCCGCCCGTTGGGGGACAGAACGGCGTCAAGCAGCGCTACGCGGGCTTCTGTGCTGACCCGATACTGAAGAAGGCCATCGAGATGCAGGCCGTCCGGCAGGCGATTGCTCACTACGAGGCAGCCGGGTACACGGTGGAGGACGTCGGCGCCTACCGGTCCTACGATTTGCTCGCCAAGCGCGGAGACGAAGAGCGGCACATCGAAGTGAAGGGTTCTCAGGGATACGTCCAGAAAGTCATCCTGACGCGCAACGAGGTGACACACGCGAATGACTATGGCCTGACGGACCTGGTTGTGGTGGCGGATATTCAGTGGGAGCGGCACCTCGATGGTTCCATCGCCACCGACGATGGGACCATGAGCGTCTACCCCGATTGGCGGCCCTCACCGGAGAACCTGAAGCCTCTGAGCTACGAGTACTTCCTCGACTAGGTGAATATTGGCTTCCAAGGGAGCCACCTGTCGTGCGCTTCAGAGCCACCTGCCCAGATCACGGATCGTGTCGTTCAGAGCCACGATTGGCGTGGTTGAGAGCCACCTGAAAAGCTCCT